>JBIISU010000002.1:0-25899 GCA_044340815.1 Opitutales bacterium
CTCATGGTCGCGGTTCGGGTCGCGCGCGTTGTGCTGCATGTGCCCGATCAGCGGGTTGTGCCAATCGAGGAAGTACAGCGAGCCATCGGGCGCGAACTCCAGGTCCACCGGGCGGAAATTCCCGTCCGTCGAGCTGAGCAGGTCGCCGTTGGCCTGGCCCACGAAACCCGCCCCGTCGTCGCGCTTCGTCCCGAAGCTGATGCCCAGGAAGCCGATCGTGTTGCACGTCATGAAGTCGCCCTGGTTCGCGTCGGGGAAGTGGCGCGACGACACGAACTCGCCGCCCGAACTCGGGCGGGAACGCTTGGGGACGAACTGCTCCACCTTGGGCTGTTCGATGCCGTAGGGCATCTTCGCCGCGAACGGCAGCGCCCACCAATTCTCGCCCGGGGAGGCATCGGAGAGGAACGGCTGCTCCCAGCGGTCGAACGAGAAACCCCACGGGTTGGAGACGTCCACCTGCATGCGCTCGAGGCGGTAGGACTTCGGGTCGAAACGCCAGGCGCCACCGTCGTTGCAGCGGCGCGGGCCGTAGGGCGTCTCGACCTGGCTGTGGAGGAAACGGCCTTCCAGCAGGTAGAAGGCGCCCGAGGCGTCGGCGCAGTAGGCCGAAATCGCGTGGTGGGAGTCGTGCGAGTCGAAGCCGTGCAGGATGAGCTCGGTCCGGTCCGCCTTGCCGTCATGGTCGTCGTCGATGAGCAGCGCAAGGTTGGGCTCCTGGGAGACGTAGACCCCTTCCGGCGCCAGCTCGAAGCCGATCGGCAGGTGCAGGCCGTCGGCGAAGACGGACTGCTTGTCGGCCTTCCCGTCGCCATCGGTGTCCTCGAGGATGATCAGCTTGTCGTTCGGCAGGGCGTCGCCCGGGCGGTAGTGCGGGTAGGTCGGGGTCGTGGCGACCCAGAGGCGGCCGCGGGCGTCGAAGGACATCTGCACCGGCTTCTTCAGGTCGGGGAACTTCTCCTCCGAGGCGAAGAGCTCGACCTTGTAGCCGGGCGCCACCTTCATCTTCGCGATCGCGGCCTCGCCCGACAGGAACTCGGTGGGGTTGCCGTTCTTCATGTCGGGCTTGAAGTTGGACGGCACCGGCGGGAGCGTGGCCGTCCCGCGGTCGTCGACGGTCAGGTCGCGTCGCTTGCCTTGGGCGAGGTCATGGATCAGCGTATCGCGCACCGCGGCCATTTGGCGGGACTTCGCCACCTCGGCCGGGTAGTTCTGCGGACCGAAGGGGTTGTAGCGCTGGCCGTGCGTGTGCACCCCGTTGATGATCGCGTAGTCGGTGTTCCAGAAGTAGTCCTTCATCTTCACGGCCGCGTTGACCAGGGCTTCGTCGGCCTGCGGGGCGCGGGGCGTCGCCCCGTAGAGTCCGTCGGCGAGCAATTTGGCCAGTTCCCGGTACCCGAAGTCCGTCGGGGCGAAGCCATTGATCGTGAAGGGGGCCTTGGCCTGGCGGTAGGCGGCAAGGGAAGGGTGGAAGAGGTCGACGTAGGTGAGCCCATGCTTCTTGGCGACGCGTTCCATGGCCGCCGCGTAGAGCTCGAGGTTGGCGTTCTCCGCCTTGCCGTTCGGGAGGTCCCGCTTGGCCGACAGGTCCTCGAAGGCGATGGGGGAGACCAGGACGAGTCGCGGAGCGGTCTTCCCGTTGTAGGCCTTGGAGAGCGAATGGACGACGAAGGCGTCGACTTCGGCCTCGTAGTTGGCGACCCGGCCGGCGCCGTCGAAGGATTCGTTGTAGCCGAAGAACGCCACGATCGTGTCGGCCTTCAGGTGGAACAGCCACTGGTCCGGGGTGGGGAAGAAGCCCTTGCCGTTATGCTGCGCGAATTCCGGGTGGAACTTCTCGGCGCCCGGGAACGCCCACTGGCTGGGCCGCGCCGGGTGGGGGCGGAAGGCCGGCGTGTCGCCCGAACGGCCCAGGTTGCGCACGAAGAGGGTCTGGACCGGGAAGCGCAGGTGCAGCTCGGTCTCGAGGCGCCCGTAGTAGGTGTCGCGCTCGGCGAAGCCATTGCCGAGGAAGACCACGCGCTCGCCGGGGGCAGGTGGGGCGACGGACTGCGGGCGGGTCGCCGTCGCGGCCGGCGGGAGCTCCGCGGGCGCATGCGGTGTCGGCGAGCCCTTGCTGTGGTCGGGCCAGTTCGCCGCGTTCGCCTTGTCTTCGCGGGTCTTCAGCAGTTCGGTGCCGCGGGGGGCGGGTTGGGCGGGCAGCAGGCTCATCGCGATCAGGCAGGCGAGCAGTCGGGAAAGCGGGCGCATGGGAAGCCGCATCCTTGCCGGTTCGGCCGCGAAATCCAGCCCGTCCTGACGCTCGCTCCCTTCTTTTTCGGGCGATTAGCGATAGCGCGCCAGCTCGGCTTTGATCTCCGCGTGCAGGCCGGGAACCCAAGCGGGCAGGCTGGACGTTAGCCCCACTTCGTCCTTTCGGCGGAAATCCACCGGGCTGAGGATCACCCGGATATTCTTGGAGCCAGTCAGCGCCGCGAGGACGAAGAGTTCCTCCGCGGCGGAATCGCCCATCGCCAGACACCCGATGGAGACGTCGCTCCCGTGGATCATGATGTCGCCGCCGAGCCCCGTGCGCCCTTCCGCTTGGGCGCGCCGCCGGTCCGCGGCGTTGGGGTAGTCGACGCGCATCGACAGGTGGAAGCGGCTGTTCGGATTCAGGGACTCGATCCCATAGAGGCCTTCCGGGACCTGTCGGTCACCCTCGCGCAGTTTCGGGCCGACGCCTCCGCTGGCGGCGAGAATCGGGTAGGCTTTGATGAGCCGTGGGCGGCCGCCGGCATCGGGCGCCCATAGTTCCAGGCGCTTCTCGGCCTTCAGCCCGATGAGCGTGAAGGTGGTCGGCGGGTAGGCCACGCCCGCCGCTTCGCAGGCGGGCGCCAGGCGAGATCGCACCGAGGCGCCGTAGGTCGCCACGCGCTCGGCGGTGGTCGCAGCGCCGCCGCCGGCGGTGGCAAGCAGGAGTAGGCCCAGTGAAGCCCAAACGCGGAGGAGAAAGGGGGCAGGGCTGGTCGCCGATGCGGTCATGCGCGGGGCCGCGATTCGAGGGTAAACAGGGCCGTGGTCGCCAGGCTTACGCCGCTCAGCGGGCGATGGGTTTGGTCAGGCGGGCGGGATCCTTGGACCAGGCGTCCAGTTGCTTGGGGTCGAGCCTCGCCTGCAGGATGAACGGAGGCATCCCGCGTCCATCGGGGTGGTTCGGGTGGACCGAGTCGGGCGCGAGGAGCCAGTGGCCGTAGGTCACCGCGAGCACCTGTCCGTTGGGCAGCAGTTCCACGCCGGTGTAGCCGCAATCGCCGATGTTGTTGTTAGTCGAGTTGCCGTAGTTGCGCCGGAGGCGGAGGCGGTACTGGCCTTCGCGGCCCGCCTCGAGGTCGGCGAACGTCCCCATCCAGGCGACCCAGTCGCCGTGCGTCGGGTTGCCGACGTGCAGCGGACTGAAGTCGCGCATGAAGACCATCGTCCGCCCATCGGCGAGGTTCACCGACTCATGCCGGTGGCCGGTCAGCGCGCCGGGGAGCTCGCGCGGGTCCGTCCACGTCAGGCCGGCGTCGTCGGAGAAGGCCACCATCGAGTTCGTGAGCCGTTTCTCCGGGCGGAAGAGCAGGGCGATCCGCTGGCCGTCGGGTCGGGTGACGAGGCCCGCCTCGCATAGGCCGGCGCGGTTGGCGGCGGTCCGGCCGGCGGGGGTCGCGAAGTCGATGCGCCGCAGGTTCTCGAAGCGCAGGGTCGGCGGTCCGGTCAGCGCGGACTCGACCTTCAGGTCCACCGTCCAGTTGTCGAAGGCGAAGTCATGGAAGACCCCGCGCCAGGCAGGCTGCTTGCCCGGCAGCGGCCACAGCGAGGCGAGGGCGACGATGATGCCCTTCGGGCCTTCGAGTTTCCATTGCTGGCGCTGCGACCAGGTGTCGCCGCGGTCGTCGCTCCACATCCACTCCAAGATGTTGGCCCGCGGCTGGCAGGTGACCAGCAGGACCCGCTCGCGGCCGGCCGGTAGGTCGAGCCGGTAGAGCACGGGCGTCTCCATGACGCGCTGGCCCGAGGGCGGGAGCGCGACCCACGTCTGTCCCGCGTCGACGCTGCGGCGGAAGATCAGGTTGCCGCGGCCGTGTCCGTCCGGGTAGGCCACGAGCAAGGTCTTGCCGTCGCGGAACAGCACCGTCGACGGGTGGCCGAGGTAGGTCTTCCGGCGCTCCACCGTGGTGAAGAGCTTCTCCTCCTTCATGAGGTCGACCTGCGGGATGGAGAAATCGCGCCGGGGCTCCTGGGCGCGGGCGAGGCAGGAGAGCAGGCCGACGACGAGTAGGGCGAGGGGTCGCATGGGGCATGCTTTTCCTAGGGGGCCATCCCGATCGTTCCAAGCCTAAGCCATCGCCGCGAGGGGTTGAATTCCCGCGTCGCGGCACCAGTCTGAAGCGCATGCGCCCCTTCACCCGCCGGACCTTGCTCAAGGGAATGTTCGCCGCCCCTTTCCTCGGAGGGTGCGCGACGCTCGGCCGTCCGGCCGCCCCGGCCTTGGTCGATCCGGCGCTCGGGCCCGGGGCCGGTTGGACGATCGCGCTCTTTCCCGATACGCAGAACTACGCCAAGTACGCCAAGAATCAGGCCAACTTCGACCTCATGACCCGGTGGGTGGTCGAGCATCGCGCCGCCTGGAACATCCAACTGGTGATGCACGAGGGCGATTTCGTCGAACAGAACGACATCGCCGTCGGGGGCGGGCGGGGATTCGGGGACCAGGACTCCGCCTCGCAGTGGCGGTCGGCGAAGCGGGCCTTGGGCGTCTTCGACGGCGTCCTGCCGACGGTGTTCGCGACCGGCAACCACGACTACGGTGAGCGCAGCGCCGAATCCCGGGCGACCCGCTTCAATGACTATTTCCCGCTGACCCATAATCCCCTGACCTGCGACGGCCGGGGCGGTGGCATCTTCCTCGAAGGCCCGCCCACCCGCGCCGGCCAGCCGACCTTGGAGAACGCGGCCTACGCTTTCCGCGCCCCCGATGGCCGGGACGTGCTGGTGGTCGCCTTGGAGTGGGGCCCGCGCCGCTTCGCGGTCGAGTGGGCCCGCGAACTCCTCGCCCGCCCGCGCTTCCGCGACCACTTCGGTATCCTGCTCGTCCATGACTTCGTGCTGCCGAACAACCTGCGCGACGGACAGGCCGGCGAGCGGACCCGCCCGGGCAACCCCCACTGGTATAAGACCGGCGCCGGCGGCGACACCCACGACGGCGAGGACCTTTGGCGCGCCCTCGTCCGCCGCAGTCCCAATCTCCGGCTGGTGCTCAATGGCCACGAGATGGGCGCGCACGTCGGCTATCGGCAGGACGACAACGACGCCGGCCGTCCGGTCCACCAGATGCTCTTCAACGCCCAAGGCCTCGGCGGCGGTTCCGACCATCGGGGCAACGGTGGCGACGGTTGGCTCCGGTTGCTCACGTTCGAGCCCGATGGCCGGACGCTGGCGGTGCGGACTTTCTCGCCCCTGAGGCGGCAGCAGGGGTTGGCGGCTTACTGGGACGATCCCCGCTGGCGTTTCGCCCTCGACCTCCGCGGCTGAGCCCCGCCTCAGGCCCCCCGGAGGGAGCCCATGTCGATGACAAAGCGGTAGCGGACGTCCTGCTTGATCATGCGGTTCCACGCTTCGTTGATCCGCTGGATCGGGATCAGCTCGATGTCGGAGACGATGCCGTGCCGGGCGCAGAAATCGAGCATCTCCTGGGTCTCGGCGATGCCGCCGATGCAGGAGCCGCTGAAATTCCGGCGGGGCATGATCACGCTGAAGGCGTGGACCGCGAGCGGCCGCTCGGGGACGCCGACGAGGCAGAGCGTGCCGTCGAGCTTGAGGAGGGCGAGGTAGGCGTTGAGGTCGTGCTGCGCGGAGACGCAATCCAGGATGAAGTCGCAGGACGACGCGTGCTTGGCCATCGCGGCCGCATCGGTGGAGACGACCACCTCGTGGGCCCCGAGGCGGAGGCCGTCGGCGACCTTGCCGGGCGAGGTGGTGAAGAGGACCACGTGGGCGCCGAAGGCGCGGGCGAACTTCACGCCCATGTGGCCGAGCCCGCCCAGGCCGACGATGCCGACCTTCTGGCCTGGGCCGACCTTCCAATGGCGCAACGGCGAATACGTCGTGATGCCGGCGCAGAGCAGGGGGGCGGTGGCGGCGAGGTCCAGACCGGCGGGGACGCGCAGCGTGAAGGCTTCGTCGACCACGATGTTCGACGAATACCCGCCGAAGGTGTGGCCGCCGAGATGCTTGTCCGGGCTGTTGTAGGTGAAGGTCGCCCCCGTGAGGCAGAACTGCTCGAGGCCCTTTTGGCAGCTGGGGCAGGTGCGGCAGGAATCGACCATGCAGCCGGTCGCGCCGATGTCGCCCACCTTCAGCTTGGTGACCTTGGCGCCGACCTTCGTGACCCGGCCGACGATCTCATGGCCGGGGACGCAGGCGTAGTTCGTGCCGGGCCACTCGCCGCGGGCGGTATGGACGTCGGAATGGCAGACGCCGCAGAAGAGGATCTCCATCTCGACGTCGGTCGGGCCCGGGTCCCGGCGCGTGATGGTCATGGGCGCGAGCGGGTTGGCGGGGGCGGAGGTGCCGAAGGCGCGGACGGAGGTATTGGGCATGGGGAGGAGGCCCCAGCGATAGGGGGAAGGCCGTCGCAGGCAAGCCGGAGGGTCAGTCCTTGGAAACTGTCGAGTGCCGATAGCCCTTATTCTCCGGAGGCGCGAGTTCTGGTAGAGTTGCGGCATGCATCCTCCCTACCAGATTGACGCCGAGCAACTTGACACCGTTTTGCCCCCAAAGCACGATGGGGTTATGAGGACTGTCACCTACTCCGCCGCCCGCCGCCGGTTGGCGGGCTTGATCGAGTCCGTCAAGGTGGCGGGGAAGCCGGTCTTGATCACTCGTCATGGTGAGGCCTCGGTGGTCCTGGTCGATGCGGGCGAGTTTGCGCAGATGGCGGAGACGCTCCACTTGCTCTCCTCGCCGCGCAATGCCTCCCGCTTGCGGCGAGGCCTGGCTGATTTCAAGGCGGGGAAATTCCGGACTCTTTGACGTGCCCCAGGTCCGCTGGTCATCGGGGGCCATAGGTGATCGCAGTTACTGGGCCAAGACCGACCCTTCGAAGTTGGAACGGGTCGACCGTCTGGTGCGGGCCATCCAGGCCACCCCTTTTGCCGGCATCGGCAAGCCTGAGCCCCTGCGTGGTGACTTGTCCGGATGGTGGTCCCGGCGCATCAGTCGCGAACATCGCCTGGTCTATCGTGTCGAGAGAGGGGTGATTTATATCCTCCAAGCCCGCTACCATTACTGAGGTTCAGCGCAGGGCGCCGGCGAGCGGCCGGCCTGCCGCGTCCAGCAGCTGGAACTCGTGCACCCCGTGCTTATCGGCGTCGACGTAGGTCCAGACGACCTGCTTGTCGCGGGTGATCTCGACGAGTTTCGGGTGCGGGGCGCGGGCCGCGTAGTTGCTGAAGACGACGTTGCCGTTCGGGAGCCACGTCAGGGCGGTGGCGCGGTTCACGGGCACGCCGGGCAGGTCGCCGTCCTGGAGTTCCCAGACGACCTTGCCGGCCGCGTCGACCTCCACGACCTGGTTGCCGACGGTCAGGCTGATCAGCGTATGGCCCGCCGCGTTGCGCAGCGCGCAGAAGGTGCGGTTGTCGAGTTTCGACGCCGGCGCCTGGTATTCCCAGACTACCTTGCCGGCGGCATCGAGCTCGCGCACGAGCCGGTCCTGCGGCACGAGGTAGTGTCCGTTCGGTAAGGGACGCGCCATGCGGCTCTGGAAGTGCGGGTCCTTGGCCGAACACTGCAGCGGAATCTCGGCCAGGAGGCGGCCGGTGGCGTCGACCTCCAGAAGGCGGGGATGTGGGCCGGCTTCACTGATGAGCGTGCGGCCCTCCGCCAGACGTTGCGCGGTGTTCACCTCAGCCTGCGTGCCCTTGTACTCGAAGACCACCTTGAGCTCGCGCGTCACCTCGATGACGGCGCCGCCCGGGAAGGCCTTCGACTTGGCGAGGACGAGCAGGAGGTTACCGCTCGGCAGGACGCAGCCGTCGCGGGTCTCGGCCGGGTATTGCCAGGCGACCTTGCCGTCGGCGTCGAGGATCTGCGTGACGCCCCCGAGCCTGAGGAACGCGCGCTTGGGCGGGGCCTCGGCGGCGTGGGCGGCGAAGGTGGCGGCGAGCAGGAGGAGGCAGGTGCGCAGCATGGGGACGGGGCCAACCTAGCCGGCCTCGTCGGGCGGGACAGCCAATTCTCCCAAGGGGCTGGGACTCCCGGGTTGTCAGCGGGCAGGGCAGGGGCATAGTTCGTTCGTCCCCATCCCCATGAGCCCCCTGCGTCTGTTCGCCTGCCTGCTTTGTGCCGTCGTCCTCGCCTCCGCCCAATCCGCCGAGGCCCTCGCCGGTAAGCGCATCGCCGTCCTCGGCGACAGCATCACCCAAGGCGGCACGTACGTGTCGTTCATGGACTACTTCCTGCAGAAGGCCCAGCCGCAGCGGCGTTTCGAGGTCTACCCGCTCGGCCTTTCGAGCGAGACCCTTTCCGGTCTGAGCGAACCCGGACACGCCGGCGGCAAATTCCCCCGGCCCAGCCTGTTCGAACGCCTCGGCCGCACCTTGGAGAAGGTGAAGCCCGAGGTCGTCTTCGCCTGCTATGGTATCAACGACGGCATCTATCAGCCGCTGGACGAGGCGCGTTTCAAGGCCTTCCAGGACGGCGTGAATAAGCTGCTCGACCAGTGCCAGGCCGCCGGCGTGAAGCAGGTCTTCCTCGTCACCCCGCCGATCTACGACGCCACCACCAAGCCGGGTGAATTCAACTACGACTCCGTCATGACGGCCTACGCCGGCTGGGAGATGCAGCTGAAGCGTCCCGGCCTCACGGTCATCGACCTCCATGCCGCCATGCGCAAGGCCCGCGACGCCCGGACCGAAGTCTTCTCGCGCGACCGCATCCACCCCGGCGACGACGGCCATCTCCTGATGGCGCGCACGATCCTCGCGGGCGCCGGCGTCGCGACCCCCGACGTCGCGGCCAAGGACGCGATGGCCGACCCGCTCTTCAAGGCCGTCGACCAACTGCGGAAATACCGCGCCGCGAAGTGGATGGCCCACGTCGGCTACACCCGCGAACGGGTCGTGGCGCCGACGCCGTTGGCCGACGCGGAGGAGCAGGTGGCTAAGCTCCAGGCGAAGGTCGACGAGTTGCGCCGCGCCAAATGAACGCCTGGTGCCGTCTCGCGGCCGTCCTGCTGGTCGCGGTCGCCTCCGCCGCCGAGCCGGCGACCTGGCCCGCGCCCAACCTCGACCACCTCGCCGCGCTCTCCGATGTCCGCGGCGTCAGCGAATTCGCCCGGGGCAGGGTGCCGTTGCGTGAGCGTTTCTGCCTCGAGGACACGGCCCGCGCCTTGGTCGCGGTCCTGCGTGTCCATGCCGCCGGGTCGGACCCGCGCGCGGCGGACCTGGCCCGCGGCTACCTCCGGGCGATCGCCGGCCTGCGCGACGCCGACGGCCGATTCCGTTTCGGATTCCAGGGATGGGACGGCCCGATGGAGCGTGTCGCCGTCGGCGATCAGTTGGGCCGGCTGCTTTGGGGGTTGGGCCATGCGAGCGCCCAAGGCGTCGATGCACCGATGAAGCGCCAGGCCGCGGCCCTTTTCCGCGAAGCCCTCGTCGCCTTCCGGCCCGAGCGGGCCGGTCCGCTGGAAACCAGCTACGCCCTGCAGGGCCTCCACGCCTATGCCGCGGCGCAGCCCGGCGATGCCGACGCCCGCGCGACCTTGCGGCTCGCCGCCGACCGGTTGCTCGACCGCCTGCCCGTCGCGGGGGATTGGGTCTGGCCGGGCGACCGCGTCACCTACGACAGCGGGCGGCTCCCGCTGGCTTTGCTGCTCGCGGCGGAGGCCGTGGGCGACGACCGGTACCGCGAAGCGGCCCTGCGGACGCTGCGCTTCCTCGAGCGGGCGAATTTTCCCGAGGCCAAGGGGCCGCTGCGCCTCATCGGCAACTCCGGTTGGTGGGAACGCGGCCGTGAACCCGCCGCGCACGACCAGCAGCCCATCGACGCCTCCGGCTTGGTCGAGGCCTACGCCGCCGCTTGGCGCGCCACCCGCGACCAGCGCTGGCTGGGGCGGGCCGAGTCCGCCACCGCCTGGTTCCTCGGCCGCAACGACGGCGCGCAGGCGCTGTACGAAGTGCCGACCGGGGCCTGTCACGATGCGCTCGGCCATCGGACCCTGAACGCGAATTGCGGCGGGGAGGCCACCGTCTCGGCCTTGATCGCCTTGTCCGTCGCGCGGGAATTGCCCGCCGCCCCCGCCGCCGCCCCCGCCGCGGTCCCGGAGCATCCGCCCGTGTGGGCTTTCTATTATGCCTGGTACGGAGTACCCCAAGGACCGCGGCAACGTTGGGAATTTTGGGCCGACCGCGGCGAGCCGACCGTGGGCGCGAAACTGCGGCTCCCGTTTCGTCCGCTGATCGGGCCCTACGACAGCACCGACCCTGCGGTCGTCGCCTGGCACTGCCGGCTCGCCGAAGCCGCCGGCATCGACGCCTTCCTCGTCTCCTGGTGGGGTGGGGCGAACGTCAGCGGCGACGCCTTCGAACGCGTCATCCTGCCCGCCGCGCGCTCGACCCGCGTGAAGGTGGCCCTCAACTGCGAGCTTGCCCAGTTCCACGCCGAACTCGGTCCGCTGGTCGAGCGTCTGGCTGGCGTGCTGGCGCGGTGCCAAGGCGACCCCGCCTACCTCCGCCGGGGCGGCCGACCGGTCGTCTACCTCTACCAGGTGCCGTTCGATCCCAAGCTCACGCCCGCCACCTTCGCGGAATTGCGGCGCGGGGTGGAGGCGAAGGTCGGCCCGGTCTGGTGGGCGATGGACAAGATCCGCCATGATGCCGGGACCTATGGCGTGCCCGCGGCTTGGCGGGCCGTCGAGGGCGTCGACGGCTTCGGTTTCTATGGCACCTTCAGCGTCCGCCGCCTCTCGGAGCGCGCGGAACTGCGGCCGTTCTTCGAGCGCTACGCCCGCGATGTCCGCGCCGCCGGCCGCGAGCTATTGCTGCCGATGCATCCCGCCCTCGACAACCGCGTCATCCAGCCGAAGGAAGGTTTTGAGATACCCTTCCGGGAGGGCGAAACCTTGGAAGGGTACCATGCGGCCGCTTTGGCCGCCGGGGCCGACGTCCTCCTGCTGACCAGCTTCAATGAATGGCCCGAGGGGACCGTCGTGGAGCCCTCGGCGGACTGGCCCGACCCTTACCGGCATCTCCGGCAAATCGCGCGCTGGAAGGGGCGGACCTTCGTCGAGCCCCCTCTGCCCGCCCGCTGAGCCGACCCTTACTTGTCGGTGTCGATGGCCTTGCCCTTCGCCTTGGCCTTCGCGCCCGGCGTATTGACCTTCTTGACGAGCAGGATCGGTGCGTCGTTCGCCTGGTCCGGTCCCGGCGTGCTGCGGCCGCGGGCGATGAGGGCCTCCAGCGCGGCGCGCATCTTCGTGGCCCGCTCCGGCTCGCCGGCGAGGAGGTTGCGCGTCTCGCCCAAGTCCTGGGCGAGGTCGTAAAGTTGGAACTCGGGCAGCTTCGCTTCCTCGGCGCTGCCGGGCTTCGGCGCGCTCCAGCCTCCCGAACCGCGGCACAGCGCCAGCTTCCAGTTGCCTTCGCGGTAGGCGAAGCTGCCGTTGATCGATTGGCTCACCAGGTGCGTGCGCGGGCTGGGCGTCGCGACGTCGCGCAGCACCGGCAGGAAACTCACGCTATCCTCGCCCGCGTTCGCCGGCAAGGTCGCGCCCGTCACCGCCGCGAACGTCGCGAGGAAGTCGAC
Source organism: Opitutales bacterium (assembly GCA_044340815.1). Classification (GTDB taxonomy): domain Bacteria; phylum Verrucomicrobiota; class Verrucomicrobiia; order Opitutales; family UBA953; genus UBA953. Next base: position 11,827 of record JBIISU010000002.1, read on the forward strand.
TTGGCTCACCAATTGGTCGGCGACCCCCGGTTTCACCGCGGCCGGCCAGCGGACGATGAAGGGCACGCGGTGCCCGCCCTCGAAGAGGTCGGCCTTGTGTCCGCGCAGCGGGCCGCTGGGACGGTGGGCCTTCGCGATCAGCTCATCGATGTCGGCCGCCGGCGAGCAGCCATTGTCCGCGGTGAAGATCACCAAGGTATCGCGCGCGAGCCCCTCGCGCTCCAGCGTCGCGAGGATGCGGCCGACCTCGGCGTCGACCTGCCGCACGAAGTCCGCGTAGGCGTTGAGCCCGCTCTTGCCCTGCCATTCCGCGGTCGGGACGATCGGGGTATGCGGGGCCGGCAGGGGGACGTAGGCGAAGAACGGCCGACCCGCCTTCGCGTCGGCGGCGTGGGCGGAGACGTAGGCGCAGACCTTGTCGGTCAGGGTCGGCAACACGTCGATCGCCTCGAACTTCGGTCCGGCGGGGCCGCTCCGGAGCCACTTCTTCGTCGCCGTCGGCAATTCGGTCGTCCGGCGATCCTGGATCCAGGCGAAGGGCGGCATGTCCAGCGAGGCGCTGATCCCGAAGTAGGTGTCGAAGCCGTGGTCCAAGGGGCCGTCCTTGATCGGCTGGGTGTAATCGAAACGTCCGACCACGCCGGGGGCCGGGTCGATCGCGTCGCCCGCCTTCGCCGTCGTCCCCTCCTGGGTGGGCCAGGCCATGCCCAGGTGCCATTTGCCGAAGCAAGCCGTGCGGTAGCCTTGCGCCTTGAGCATCCCCGCCACGGTGAGGCGTCCCGGGGCGATCAGCGGCGGCGACCAGCCGCCCAGCACGCCACTCTGCAGACGCGTGCGCCAATGGTAACGACCGGTCAGCAGGCTGTAGCGCGACGGCGTGCAGACGCCCGAAGTCGTGTGGCCATCCGTGAAGCGGAGGCCTTCGGCGGCCAGCTTGTCCAGGTGTGGGGTGGGGATCTTGCTCGCCGGATTGTAGGCCCCCACGTCGCCGTACCCCTGGTCGTCGGCCAGGATCACCAGGATGTTGGGACGGTCCGCCGCCCCACTCGTTCCAAGGAGGCAAAACAGGGCGCAGAGGAAGGGTAGGGGGCGCATCGGGGTGCCTTTTTCCTAGGCCCGCGGAGGGGCGAGGACAAGAACCGACGATTTGGCGGGGTGGTCCGGGAACTTTTCCCTCGTTAACGGCCTCTGCTTGGCTATCCCCAACCTCGCGCCGTCCACCCCCCGGTCGCCCCTGCCGTCTTGGCTCCCCACCTGCCACCCCTGCTCGCCGCGGCGACCGTCCTCCTGTTGGCGGCGCTCGCCGAGTGGTGGCATGCCCGCAAGGTCGCCCGTTTGGCTCGCCTCGCCTTCGGTCCCGCCGCCGCGGCGCGCCCCTGGACGAAGGCCGTCCCCTTCCTCCGCGTCCTCGCCTTGGCCGCCTTCACGTGGGGCCTCGCGGTCATGTACCAACTCCACCTGGCCGCCGGCAAGGATGGTCGGCCTGCGCCGAAGGAGTCGCCCCGCCTCATCTTCATCGCGGACCTCTCGCCGAGCATGCTGCTCAAGGACGCCGGTCCCGAAGGCAAGCAGACCCGCCGCGAACGGATGCGCGAGGAGGTCGAAAGCATCCTGATGCGCGTCGGCGGCGACCTGCGCTACGGCGTGATCGGCTTCTATACGGACGCCAAGCCCGTCGTGATGGACGCCCGCGACCCCGAGCTCGTCCGCAACGTCCTCAACGGACTGCCCATCTCCTACGTGATGAAGTCCGGCACGACGGACCTCGGCACCGCCGTGTCGTCCGCCATCCAGTTCGTCGCCCCCATGCCCGAGCGTTCCGTCCGCCTCGTGATCTTCACGGACGGCGACACCACGCCGCTCCGGCCCATCCCGCCGCGCCCCGCCTCGGTCGCGCAGGTCCTCGTCCTCGGCGTGGGCAACCCCCGCAAGGGCACCTTCATCGACGGCCACCAGTCGCGCCAGGATCCCGATGTGCTCCGCAGCCTCGCCGGCGCGCTCCGCGGCGAATACCTCGACATCAACGAGAAGCACCTGCCGACGCCCAAGCTGGGCGACCTCGTGGTCGTGACCCCGCCGCCGCACCGCGGGCTGACCCTCGAGGAGTGGGCCCTGCTCGCCATGGCCGTGGGCGCCGCCGTGCTGGCGCTGCTGCCGGTCGCGCTGGAATGGGCGGGCACCGATTGGCGCGTCGTGCCCGCGCGCCGGGCCGGGGAGGCCCCCGTCCGATGAGGAAGTTCCTGCTGCTGCTGTGGCTCCTCTGTCCGGTCGGGGCGCTCTATTACCATTACAACGACGGTCAGGACCAGCTCGCCCGCGAGAAGGCCCGCCACCGCCTCGAGGGCATCCGCGTCCTCGCCGCCGCGAAGGAGCCCGACTGGATCAAGATCGTCGACCAGTACGACCTGCTGCTGACGGACCTCCCCGCGAACGAGCGGCCGCTCGTTCGCCACCAGATCCGCCACGAGAAGGCGCGGGCACGGCTCGAGATGCTCGACGTCGCCGGCGCGATCACCGACCTCACGACGCTGCTCCAGGAATCCGCCGCCGCGCACGGCGACGACCACCGCACGACCCGCGCGATCCGCGAGACGCTCGGCAAGTCCTTCTTCTACGCGACCTCGCTGCTGAAGACCAGCGGCGCCACCGAGGAGGAATGGCGTCCCTACGCCGAGCGCACGCGCCAGATCTTCCGTTACCTCGCCGAACACCAGGACCCCGCCGCGTTGGCCGCCTACGAGCGCCGCGTCGAAGCGGAGTTCGCCAAGAGCCTCGGCGGCCGCACCCCTTGAGATCCCGATGAAGACGACCCGCCTCCCCCTCGGACTTTTCCTCGCCGCCGCCGCGTGCGCCGCCGACGCCCCGCCTTCCGCCGTCGAAGGCGTCAAGGGCGTGCGCCAGGAAGGCGCGGCCAAGGTCAAGAACGTCGACCCGCGCACCGCCCGCCCGGTTTCGCCCGACCGGGCCGAAGGCGTCGAACAGGCCGCCACCGCGGTCAAGCCTGCGACCAACTCCGGTACGGTGGCCGCGCCGACACCGCCGCCGCCTCCGCAAGGGGTGGGGCAGGAAGCCACCGCGGTGAAGCCCGCCACCGGTCCGGGCACGGCGGCCACGCCACCCCCGCCTCCGCCGCCCAAGGGCATCGACCAAGGCGCGACCGCCGTGAAGCCCGCGTCCGGTCCCGGTACGGTGGCCGCGCCGACTCCGCCGCCTCCGCAAGGCGTGGGGCAGGATGCCACCGCGGTGAAGCCCGCCACCGGTCCGGGTACGGCGGCCACGCCGCCCCCGCCTCCGCCTCCTACGGGCGTCGACCAAGGCGCGACCGCCGTGAAGCCTGCGTCCGGTCCCGGCACGGTCGCTGCGCCGACTCCGCCGCCTCCTCCGCAAGGGGTGGGGCAGGATGCCACCGCGGTAACGCCCGCCACCGGTCCGGGTACGGCGGCCACGCCGCCTCCGCCGCCGCCCCCCAAGGGAGTCGACCAAGGCGCTCCCGACGCCGCCGCCGTCGCGGGCCAAGGTTCGCCTGCGCCCGTGGCGCCGCCCGCGCCCAAGGGCATCGGTTCGGTCGAAGGCGTGAAGACTCCCGGCACCGGCGTGATCCGCGCCGTCGAGGGCGTCGCCGGCATCGACACCGAAAAGCTCCGCAACCTCGAGGCCGCCTTGATGGCCAAGCCCGCCCCGACCCCCGAGGACGCCAAGCCCAAGGCGAAGGCGGCGGCCCAATTGCTCCAGAAGCCGATGCCCGCGCCCAAGCCCGCGGAAATGAAGACCGACGGCCGCACCGACTTCCAGGAGCGCATCCCCGACAAGGGCTCCTGATTTCCCCGCCACCCCCGCTTTACCAGACCCCCATGCACCGCCCATCCTTCCTCCGCCACGCCGCCGTGGTCGCTTCCTGCGCCCTCGTCTGGGGCGCGACGCTCGTCGCCCAGCAACCCGCGGCCGCGCCCGCCGCGCTCGACGCCAAGACGCTGCAGCAGTACGAGAAGCTGCTGAACCACAAGTTCTCCCGCGACCTCAACGAGGTCTTCGGCGCCCTCGAGAAGATCGCCAAGGACGACGCCCGTACGCCCGTCGACGTTCGCTTCCAGCAGGCGTTCCGCCTCGGCGATTGGCCGCGGGTGCGCGCCGAGCTGCGCCTCCTGCCGCCCGACCTCGCCCGCCGCATCTACGACAAGATGCTCAACGACCTGCTGGAACGCCGGCTCGTCGCCTTGCGCCTCGACGACGCCCTCGCGCTCGTCGACGCCGTGCCCGGCGACCTGACCGACGACGAGGTGCGCAAGGTCGGCCAGCTGCTGTCCAACGTCCTCGCCCCCGGCGACGCCTTCTGGCTCGCCGAGCGCCTCGCCAAGGGGACCGAGCAGCTGGGCGGCAACGACCCCGCCAAGCGCCTGCGCACCGCCCGCATGCTCATCGCCGGCGGCTTCAAGGAGCTCGCCAAGGCCTACCTGCCCGACGCCGCCCAGCTCGCGCAGATCCAGGATGAGAACGTGAAGGCCGAGTTCCAGGCCTTCGTCTCCGCCGAGGAGGCGACCGACGCCCAGCAGCGCGACCAGGTGCAGCGCATCTGGGACGAGAACATCCGCCTGCTTTCGCGCGACCGCGTCAACGACTGGGAACGCACCAAGGCCGGCGCCGCCCTCGCCCGCATCATGATGCAGGTGCCCCCGAGCACGCTCGGGCCCTCCTTCCGCGCCTTCCTCAAGGATCACCCCGAGAGCGCCGTCTCCATGGTCAGCGGCCTCCTCCGCAAGGTGCAGAACGAGTCCCGCGGCGACCCCGCCGTGCGGGTCGACAACCTGCGCGCGCAGGCGACCCTCGCCAACCTGCTCGTCGAACAGGTCGACGTGACCCAGAAGCCGTGGGACCAGTACGTGCAGATCATGGCCGAGACCTGGATCGTCGAGGCCAGGGCCTCCTTTGACCAGCGCAACAACGGCGGCGCCCGCCAGCGCGGCGCCAAGGGGTCGACCCTCTCGGGCGAGGACCTGCTGACCTTCGCCCCGGCGGGCAAGTGGGTCGCCGCCCTCGGGCCCGAGGTGCGGGACCGTTTCGACGCCGCCCTGTCCCAGGCCATCCTCGTGAACGCCGACTTCGACGCGGCCTCCGAACGGATCGTCGAGCTGAGCAAGCGCAACCGCCCGGCCGCCCTCTCCCTCGCCGAGGATTTCATCACCGCCTGGGCGCAGGCGCACAACCCGCAGGTCCCCGAGGAGCTCCGCAAGAAGTACGGCCTGCCCGAGGAGGCCCGCATCCCCGTCACGCCGGTGATGATGGAGCGCAACATCGACAGCCTCGCCCGCATGATGGGCCTCTTCCGCCAGGCCGGCATCGCCCCGCGCGACTACAACCGCGTCGTGACGGCCTTCGACCTCGCCTACAGCAACGCCGAGGCCTACCGCGAGACGCACCTCGAGAAGGTCTTCGGGCCGGTCCCGCAGCTGAGCGAGCAGGTCTTCTTCCTCATCGCCCAGCGCATGCAGTCCAACCTCTCCGACCGCTGGCGCAAGCCCGAGACGCAGAAGAACAGCCTGACCCGCCGCACGGATGTCCAGACCTATGAGATGGTCTCCGCCGGCTACGCCCAGACCCTGCGGATGGTCGACCAGTGGCTGGCCGGCCGCACCGACAGTTCCCGCGCGCTGGCCTTCGCCGGCGGCCTGCTCTGCGAGTGGGGCGACTACGAGTTCTTCCAGGAGATCGCGCCGATGGACACGCAGAAGCGCCTCCTCGCCTACAAGGAGCGCAACCTGCAGTCGCAGGAGTACTTCCAGCGCGCCGTCGACGCCTATGGCCGCGAGGTGCTCCGCAAGAACCCCGCCGACTACTCGATCGACATCCACCTCGCCTGGTTCAACACCCTCCTCGGGATCGGCCCGAACGGGAACCTGAACCTGGGCAAGACGATGAACCGCGCCGCGCTCGGCCGGATCCGGACTTCCCTGCAGTCCCTGCCGGGCAAGGCCGCCGCGACCCACCTGAGCATGCTCGCCAAGGTGCTCAACGCCCGCCTGGCCGACGAACGCGACCCCCTGCACGAGGACCTCAAGTACCGCTACCTCGCCAGCGCCCTCGTCGTCACGAAGGACGACCCGTTCACGCTCGGCCTCCAGAAGAAGGTCGCCTATTTCGACGAGCTCCTCAGCGAGATCCGCCTCCAGACCCGGATCGACGGCCCGAACACCGTCGGCGTCGACCAGGAGTTCGGCATCGTCGTCAGCGTCCTGCACACCGAGGCGATGGGGCGCGTCGCGCGCTTCAGCCAATACCTCAGCAACGAGTCGCCCGCCGCCCAGGGCGGCCAGCCCAAGGCGAAGGCGCGCCGTTCGCTCACGCCGCGCAAGGGCAAGGACTCGGCCGGCGCCCGCGACGACTTCGAGATCGCGCTGACCGAGGCGCTCGCCCCGTTCTTCGACGTGCGCTCGGTGACCTTCTCGGCCCCCGACGTGAAGCCGCGCCCGTCCGCCCGTCCGGGTTGGGAGGAGACCACGCTCGCCTACATCCTCGTCAAGGCCAAGGACGCGAGCGTCGACAAGGTGCCGCCGGTCTCCCTCGAGCTGAAGTTCCTCGACCTGTCGGGCCCCGTGACGATTCCCGCCTCCTCCGCCGAGACCCTGCTCAAGGTGCAGCCCGGCCTCGTCGCCCCGCGTCCGGCCCAGAAGGTCGAGGTCCTCCAGACCCTCGATACCCGCCAGTTCGCCATCAACGGCTCGCTCTCGCTGGAGATCAAGGCCACGGCCCAGGGCCTCGTCCCCGAACTCGACCTGCTGCTCGACCTCGAGCCGCTCCGCAAGGTCGCCGACATCCGTCAGGTCAGCCCGCACGAAGGCCTCCTGATCCGTGAGCTGAGCACGTGGGGCGACCAGGTGGGTCCGCGTTCCGAACGCCTCTGGAGCATCACCCTCGACGCCGACAAGATCCGCGCCAAGGACCAGGCGACCGAAGTGCCGTTCCCGCCCGCGCGCTCCAAGGACGTCGCCGCCGTCTGGCAGACCTACGAGGACCAGGACCTCAAGGTGCTGTCCAAGCCCTCCGTGCTCCTCGACCGCGTGAAGACGGCCCCCGGGGCCGGCCTCGTCGCCGCCGCGGAGGACGCCCCGGTGTGGGCCTACGTCCTGGGCGGGCTCGTCCTGCTCGCCGCCGGCCTCTTCCTCGCCTTGCGGCCCAAGGGCCCGCCCGCGCCCAAGCCGCTCCGCGCCCGCGACGTCTTCAAGCTGCCCGCCAGCCTCGACGGCTTCGCGGTCGTGGCCTTGCTCCGCCGCATGGGCGCCAGCCCGCTGATGGCCTTGACCGCCCCGCAGAAGCAGGAACTCGCCGCCGACCTCGAACGCGTGCAGTCCGCCTGCTTCGGCGCCACCGCGGCGATGAGCGAAGCCGACCTCAAGTCCGTGGCCGAGAAATGGCTGCGCCTCGCCCGCTGAACCACCCCTCACGAACAAACCCCAACACCTCCCCATGAAAGCCTCATCTTCCGGCGTCGCCAGCGCCCAGCAATTCGTCGCCGACGTCCGCGGCCGCGTCGGCCAGGTCGTCGTCGGCCAGGACGTCGTCGTCGAGCGCGTGATGATCGCGATGCTCACCGGCGGCCACCTGCTGCTCCAGGGCATGCCCGGCCTCGCCAAGACCCTGCTCGTCAACACGGTCGCCAAGGCCATCCAGCTGGATTTCCGCCGCATCCAGTTCACCGTCGACATGCTGCCGTCCGACATCGTCGGCTCCGAGGTCATCGACCAGAAGTCCGGCGAGTTCCGCATCCACCGCGGGCCGATCTTCACCAACCTGCTCCTGGCGGACGAGATCAACCGCGCCGCCCCGAAGGTCCAGGGCGCGATGCTCGAGGCCATGCAGGAACGCAAGGTCACCATCGGCGGCCAGACGATGAAGCTGCCGACCCCGTTCCTCGTCATCGCCACGCAGAACCCCGTGGAGCAGTCCGGCACCTTCGAGCTCCCGGAGGCCCAGCTCGACCGCTTCATGCTCCTGCACCGCCTCGGCTACCCGACGCGCGACGACGAGCAGATGATCCTCCAGCGTCAGCTGGGCATGGGACTGCGCAAGGAGGACGGGGGCGCCGTCCCGCGCTCCGCGTTCGACATGATCGACGACCGCCCGGTGGGCACCGCGGCCGACCTCGTGGCGGCCATGGAGGCCGTCCAGTCGGTCCACGTCAGCGAGGTCTTCCTCAAGCACAGCGTCGAGCTCGTGCGCCGCACGCGCGAGTCCAAGCTGCTCGACTTCGGCTGCTCGCCGCGCGCCGGCCTCGCCCTGGTCAACGCCGCCCGCGCCCGCGCCGTCATCCACGGCCGCGACTTCGTCACCCCGGAGGACCTCTTCGCCCTCGCCGAGGACATCGTCCTGCATCGCATCCGCGTGAGCTACGAGGCCTCCGCCGCCGGCCACACCGGCGCGCAGGTCCTCGAGTCCATCCTCGCCGGCCTCGGCTGAACGCATGCGTCGGACGCACCAGCTCGCCCCCGATCCGGTCGATGCCCGGCTGTTCGAGGTCGCCGTCAAGCACCTCGCGAACAGCCTGGACTTCGGCCAGGTCGACTCCGTCTTCCACGGGGCGGGGCTGGAGTACGCGCAATCGCGGCTCTACGTGCCGGGCGACGCGGTCAAGTACATCGACTGGAAGGTCTCGGCCCGCGTCGGCAAGCTGTTCGTGAAGGAGTTCCACGAGACCAAGCAGCTGCCGCTCTACCTGCTGCTCGACACCTCGGCCTCGATGTGCGTCTCCTCGCAGCCCCTGAGCAAGTACGCGTGGGCCCTCCGCGCCGCGACCGGCATGGCGCTCGCCGCGCAGGCCGCGGTCACGCCCGTCGGCCTGCTCGGCTGCGGCGCCGCGGACCTCCACGTCCGGCCGACGCTCTCCCGCAACGTCGTCATGGAGTGGGCCCACCGCCTGCGGAGCCATGACTTCACGGAGGCGACCTCGCTGGCCCGCCGCGCCCGCGAGCTGGCCCCGTCCCTGCGCCGCCGCACCACGATCGTCGTCCTCAGCGACCTCCACGATCCCGGTTCCCTGGAGGCGCTCCAGGTCCTCGCGCAGCAGCACGACTGCGTCGTCCTGCACTTCGCGGATCCGGCCGAGCGGGGTGTCGCGGGCACGGGTTTCTTCCGCGGCCGCGAGGCGGAGTCCGGCGAAACCTTCCTCGGCCGGGGTGGCCGTCCGTGGGTCGACACTTCCGCCTGGAAGGCTGAGCTCACCCGTTTCGGCATCGATTACCTGCACCTGCCGACCGACCAGCCGATGGTCGGCAAACTGCGCCACTTCCTGAAGCATCGCGTCCGCGGCCCGGGCGCCGTCCGTTGACATGGCCGCCGACCCCGCCCGCTCCCCTTGGCGCGTCCGCCTGATCGCGGTCGCCGCGCTGCTCCTGCTCGGGGCGGGGCTCTGGTGGCTGCTGCGGACCGACGACTCGCTCAACGTGCCGCTCGGCGTCGAGCAGGCCGCCATCGTCACCTACGGTGGCCCGCCCCTCATGGTGAAGCCCTTCAAGTGGGGCGTCGGGGTGAACCTCCGCATCGCCCAGGTCTCCGAGCGCGACGGCCTGCGCGTCTATGACATCCGCTACCTCGCCAACCGCGCCGGCACCTTCGACCTGCGGGACTACCTCGCGTCCGAGGATGGCCGTCCGCTGGATGGGCTGCCGTCGTTCCGTTTCACCGGGGACCCCAAGCTCTCCAAGGACCTCGAGTCGCGCATCCGCGAGACGGAGCCGGCGGCGGTCGAAATCGGCGGGTACTACACCGCGACCATGGCGGCCCTCGGCGTCGCCTGGCTCGGCTGGCTGCTCCTGCTCATCTTCTACGGTCGGCCCAAGCCGGTCGTCGTCGCCCCGCCCAGCCCCCCGCCGACGCTGGCGGAGCAGTTTCAGGCCCTGCTGACGCAGGTGGAGGCCGGCACCCTGGACGCCGCCGGCGCGGCCCGCCTGGAGATGCTGCTGCTCCGCGCCTGGCGCGAGGGCCTCGTGCCCGCGGACGCGCCCATGGCCCGGGCCCTCGCCGCCGTGGCGGCGGGCGAGCGGACCCGCGACGGCCTGCGCACCCTCCAGCATTGGCTCCATCGGCGGGAAGCGACCGTCACCCGCGAGGAGGTCGCGGCCCTCATCCGTCCGCTCGCGCAACCGCCCGCCGCCGCGCCCCTGCCGGCGCCCGCCCCGTGATCTTCCTCCATCCCCAGTGGTTGGCGCTCCTCGCGCTCCCCGTCATCCTCGCCTTTTACGAGTGGGTGCGCCCCGGCCCGTGCGTCGCCCTGCCGTTCGACCATGCCCGTCCCGCCCGCGGCTGGTTCGGCCGCGGGTTGATCCTCGCCGCCAACTGCCTCCCCGCCGGCCTCCTCGCGGTCGCCATCCTCTTCCTGGCCCACCCGGTGACCTTCCAGCCGCCCGAGGTCGAGCGCCAGCTGACCAACGTGCAGATCGTCCTCGATACCTCCGGCAGCATGACGACCCCCTACGGGCCGCAGACCGACGGCAAGCGCATGCGCTTCGACGCCGCCATGGAGTCGACGCTCCAGTTCATCCGCTACCGCAAGGGCGACGCGTTCGGCCTGACCATCTTCTCGCGCAACTTCATCCACTGGGTCCCGCTGACGCAGGACGTCGAGGCCATCGCCCTCGCGCGCCCGTTCATCTCGCCCAACGTCTTCCCCGAGAGCCTCTGGGGCGGGACCCTGATCGGCAAGGCCCTGCTGGGCGCCTCCGAGCACCTCGCCGAGCAGGCGCAGGGCGACCGCATGATCATCCTGATCACCGACGGCGAGAGCAACGACATCAAGCCCCCGAAGGATTCGGCCGTGCTGGCCGAACTGCAGGCGCGGGGCGTCCGCGTCTTCGCGATCCTCATGACCGACAAGCCCGTCGAGCCCGCCCTCATCGGCATCGCGCGCTCGACCGGTGGGGAGGCCTTCAACGCCGTGACCCCGGAGGCCCTCCAGTCGGTCTTCAAGCGCATCGACGAGATGAAGAAGGTCGTCGTCCTGCAGAAGCAGCCCAAGGCGTCCGACTACTACGACCCGTTCTTCGTGCCCGCCCTGGCTTTGCTCGTCGCCGCGGTCCTCGCCCTGTTCGGCCTGCGCTACAATCCCTGGTGACGTTCACCAGATCCGGACGCGCTCCGCGGGGTCCAGCCACATCGCATCCCCGGGCTTGGTGCCGAACGCCTCGTGGAAGCGGTCGGTGTGCCGGAGGACGACGTTGATCCGCTGCGCCGCCGGCGAATGGGTGTCGGAGCGCAGCTGCTTGGCCAAGGTCTCCGGCCGGACCTGACCGGCGAAGCTGAAGGCGTAGGCCAGGAAGAAGCGCTGCAGGGGCGTCTGGCCGTCGATCTTGCGCCCGGAGCGGTACGCCTCGGTCCGCTGGAAGGCGTCCAGCGCCAGTTCGACGCCCCCGAGGTCGGCGATATTCTCGCTCAGCGTCAGGCGCCCGTTCACGCGCAGGCCGGGAAGCGGCTCTTCGCGGTCGTAGCTCGCGATCAATTTCTCGCAGCGGGCTTGGTAGGCCGTCGCGGTCGCCGGGGACCAGCCCTCCTCGAGCCGGCCCGTCGCCCCGAAGCGGCGGCCGGAGTCGTCGAATCCGTGGGTCAGTTCGTGTCCGATGGTCGTGGCGATGTAGCCGTAGAGCACGGCGTCGTCCATTTCGGCCCCGGCGTAGCCCGGGGCGGCGAGGATGGCGGCGGGGAGGACGATCTCGTTGTTCAGGGGATTGTAGTAGGCGTTCACCGTGTAGGGGCGCATGCCCCATTCCTCCCGTTCGGGTGCCCCGCCGACGCGGGCGAACTCCCGGCGGAGGCTCCAGGCGTGCACCTCGATGAGGTTGTCGGCCAGCCGGCCCGGGCCGATCGCCGCTTCTTCATAGAGCCGCCATTTGTCCGTGTAGCCGACGCGGGCCTTTACCGCGGCGAGCTTGCGGAGGGCCCAGTCGCGGGTGGGCGCATCCATCCACGGGTTGGCGCGCAGGCGCTCCGCGAAGACCGCCCGGACGTTCTCGGTGACCGCCCGGAAGCGCTCCCGCTGCGCCGGGCTGAAATGCTTCGCCACGTACTCGCGCCCCACGAGGTCGCCGATGGCCCCGTCCTCGATCTTGAGCGCCCGCTCCTCGAGGCTGCGTTGCCGCTTCGCCCCGAAGAGGACGGTACCCTCGAAGATGAACGCATCGGCGGCGGTCCGCCCGTTCAGGACGTCGGCGAAGGCCGCGATCGCCTGGTAGCGCAGGTAGTCGCGCACCGTCGCCGCCGGGGTCGTCGCGAGGACCTTTCCGAGGCCCGTCACGAACTCGGGCTGACCCACGACCACGTGCGTCGTCGCGGGCGCGCCGGCGCGACGGAGGATCTCGGCCCAGCGCAAGCCCGGGGCGAGGGCGTCGAGCTCGGCGAGCGTCAACTTATGGTAGTTTTTCTCCGGGTCCATCAGGTCCTCCAGCGCGCGGGAGACCTCGGCCAGCCGCGTCTCGAAGGCGAGGATGTCCCGGGCCGCCGCGGCCGCCCGGTCGGGGGCGTCGCCGAGGTGCGCGAGCAGGCGCGCGACGTGAGCGGGGAAGGCGTCGCGCACGCGGCGCGTCTCCGGCTCGGTCCCAAGGTAGTAGGATTTCTCCGGCAGCGAGAGCCCCGCCTGGCCTTGCAGGACGACGACCTTATGCTCGTCGCGCGCATCCTGGTCGGCGCCGACGCCGACGAACGTGCCGATGCCGACCTGGGAGAGGTCGGCCGCGATCTCCATCAGTTGCTGAGGAGTCGTGGCTTGGTCGAGCCGCCCGAGGATCGCGCGCACCCCGGCCGGAAGCTCGGCGGGGCCCGTCTCGAAGGCCAGGGCGGAGCGCCAGAAGTCGGCGATCTTGCGCTGGGCCGGGGTTAGGCTGCGCCCGGGCTCCAGCAGATCGCGGTGTAGCCCGAGCACGTCGGCCCGGACCAAGTCGTCCAACCAGTCATAGGAATAATAGGCGGCGCGATCCTCCGCCAGCGGGTGGGCGGCGTTCCAGCGGGCGTTGGCGTGGCGCCAGAAGTCGGCCGTCGGCGGGACGGCCGGCTCGCGGTTGGACTCGAGTAGGTCGGCCGCCGGTAGCAGGACGGCGCCGAGGAGGCCGGCGAATAGGGCGGGGAGGCGCATGGGCATGCGGGGAGGAAATCCGCCCGCCCAGGCGAAGTAAACCCTATCCCCGGGGGAATAAACCCTACCTCCGGCTCAGAGGCCGCCGCCGCGCGCCTTGTTGGCGTCGCCGACGTACCAGTTCTCCAGCTTCTCGCGCGCCCACGGGTTCTTCCGCAGGAAGATGAGCGACGACTTGATGGTCGGGTCGAACATGAAGCAGCGGATGGGGATGCGGTCGGCCAGCGTATGCCAGCCGTACCGGTCCACCATCGTCTCGAGGACCTTCTGCAACGTGACGCCGTGCAGCGGGTCGCGCGGGTGCTGGCGGGGGGCTTCGCTCATGCGCTCAGGCGGGTAGCTTGCGGAGGAAGACGACCTGCGCCACGGCGACGATCTTCGGGGGCTGCAGGCGCGGGCGGATCAGGGCCGGGTCGGTCGTGGCGCTCGTGACCTCGTAGCGCCCCTGGTAGAACCAAGGGCCGCCCTCGGAGCGGCGGACGTAGACGGGCAGGGGACCTTTGGTCTCCGCCAGTTTGATGCCCCACTTCGCCTGGTCGCCCTTACGACCGACCCAAACCTCGCAGGGCTCGCCCTCGGCGCGCGGGTGCCAGCCCAGGCCCAGGCAGACTCCGATGACCTTGCCCTCGCGGTGGAGGACGAAGTTCGGGGGCTTCGGGGCGCCCCCGTGGGCGCGCCGGACCTCGTCGAACTCGTAGCTCGCGCCCACGACGTGGGGCGCGGGGGAGTCGGCGGCGGGCTCGGTGGACATGCCGGAGAGGAAGGCGGTCGCCCCGCGGAGGCAATCCTAGACGGGCCGGCTCAGAGGCCGACGACCCGGATATCCTCGGGCCTTTCGACCGCGAAGCGGAAGGGCAGGTCCTGCTTGGCGCCGGCCTTCAGGGGGAGGCGCCACTCGAGGAACTTGCTCTCGTTCATCTTCAGGTTGTCCGTGTCCTTCTCGTAGCGGGGCTCCTCGAAGACGA
>JBIISU010000040.1:0-7724 GCA_044340815.1 Opitutales bacterium
CTTGTAACCCGAGATCTCGCCCGTCACCTCGAGCGTCCCCATCCCGTTGAGATGACCTTTGAGGACATCCGCGAGCTCGCTGATGGTGAGGGGGGCCGAGGCCATGGGCGTAGGTTCGGGGATTTCGGTGGGGAGGGCAAGGGTTAGGGAGTAGCAGCTAGGGAGTAGGAAATCGGGGGTAGGGAGTAGGTAATTGGGAGTAGGATGTCGGGAGTAGGAATGCAAAGGGACTAGGGCTAGGGTTGGGGTTTGGGCCAGGGTTAGGAGTGAGTCATCTCGAGGTGACCGCTTCGCCTCTGGCCAACGGTTCAACCGATCAACGGGTCAACTTCATCCTCGGTAGGGCTGACCGTCCTCGGTCGGCCGCTAGGGCAGCACGCGGTGCTGCCCCTACCTATTTGCCATCCCTCGTTTTTCACTCCTGACTGCCCTCATGAAAATCGCGTTCGTCGGCACGGGAGTCATGGGCAAGAGCATGGTGATCAACCTGCTCAAGGCCGGCCATGAAGTCGTCGTCTACACCCGCACCAAGGCCAAGGCCGAGGATTTGTTCGCGCTGGGCGCGGCCTGGGCGGACTCGCCCGCCGCGGCCGTGCGCGGGGCCGACGCCGCGATCTCGATGGTGGGCTACCCGAACGATGTGGATGAGGTCTGGCGGGGCTTCCTGTCCGCCGCGCGCCCGGGGTGCCTCATCATCGACATGACCACTTCGAGTCCGGCCTTGGCGCGCCAGCTGGCGGCGGCGGCGACGGCGAAGGGGTGCCTGCCCCTGGATGCCCCGGTGTCCGGCGGCGACCGCGGCGCGCGCGAAGGCACCATGACCATCATGGTCGGCGGTGAAGCCGCGGCGTTCGAGCAGGCCCGCCCGCTCTTCGAGGCGATGGGCAAGACGATCTCCCTGCAGGGTGGCCCGGGCGCCGGGCAGCTTTGCAAGCTCGCCAACCAGATCGCGATCGCCTCGGGCATGGTCGCGATGGCGGAGGCCCTCGCTTTCGCGCGCGCCAACCAACTCGACCTCGAGGCGGTGCTGAAGGCCTTGTCGGGCGGCGGAGCCTCCAGCTGGGCCCTGCTCAACCTCGCTCCTCGTGTGCTCAAGGGCGACTTCGCCCCGGGCTTCTACGTGAAGCATTTCGTCAAGGATATCGGCCTGTCGCTGGAGGTCTGCCGCGAACTGAAGCTCTCGCTGCCCGGCCTCGAGCTCGCCGCGAAACTCTACGCCGAGGTCCAGGCCGCGGGCGACGGTGACTGCGGTACGCAGGCCCTGGCGCGGCTGTATTTCTCGAGGTAGGGGCAGCACCGCGTGCTGCCTTAGGTTGAGGCGGTTAGCGGATGGCGGTTGGGGGATGGCTCCAAAAGGGACAGGGTCAGGATTTCGGAACCGGAACCCTGCCGGTGCGCCTCCGCCTTTCCCTGCCTTCAGCGCGCCGGCACGGCGCGGAGCTGCACCGAGTCGATGACGGTCGGCCCGAGGATGACGTTCGTCACGATGACGAGCGTCTGGCCGGGCTCGGCGTGGCCTTCGTCGCGCAAGCGGGCGAGCGCCAGCGTGATGTTGTCCTCGGCCTTGGGCTCGAACTTCATCTGGAAGGACTCGACGCCCCAGAGGAGGCTCATCTTCCGGTGGACGTGCGTCTCCTCCATGAACGCATAGATCGGGCAGCCGACCGCGCGGAGCGAGGACAGCGAGCGGGGGACGTCGCCGTTGCGGGTGAAGGCGACGATTCCGGTGTTGCCGAGGTCCTGGGCGAGGCCGGCGGCGGCCCGGAGGAGCTTGATCTTGGCGCTCTCGTGGGACTGCTCGGGCGAGAGGACGCGCGGCAGCTCCTGTTCCGTCGTGGTGGCGATGCGGGTCATCACCTCCACGCAGCGGATCGGGTGCTTGCCGGTGGTCGTCTCGCCGGAGAGCATGACCGAGTCGGCCATCTCGAGCACCGCGTTGGAGACGTCGGTGACCTCGGCGCGGGTCGGCACGGGCGCGTGGATCATGGATTCCAGCATGTGGGTCGCCACGATGACCGGCTTGCGGCGGGCGATGGCCATGGCGACGGCTTGGCGCTGGACGAGCGGCAGGGTCTCGTAGGGGATCTCGATGCCGAGGTCGCCGCGGGCGACCATCAGGGCGTCGGTGGCCTCGAGGATGTCGCCCAGGTGGGCGATCGCGGACTGGTCCTCGATCTTGGAGATGATGTGCGCCTTGGAATCATGCTGCGCGAGCAGGCCGCGCAGGGCATGCACGTCGGCCGCCTCGCGCACGAACGAGAGCGCGTAGAAGTCGACCCCGACCTCGCAGCCCACGGCGACGTCGGCGCGGTCCTTGTCGGTGAGGGCGGGGAGGTCGACCTTCACGCCGGGCAGGTTGATGTGGCGGCGGCTGCCGAGCGGACCGGGTTGCTCGACCTTGCAGCGCAGGCGGTCGGGCCGCTGCTCGAGCACGCGGAGCTGGATGAGCCCGTTGTCGACGAGGACCACGCCGCCCACGGGCACGGCGGTGATCATCTTCGGGTAGTTCGTGGGGATGACGAGGACGTCCCCGTCGGCCGGGGCGGCGTCGGAGCCGGTGACGTCGACCAATTGGTCGACGTTGAGCTGGGTGGGCTCCTTGCGGGCGCCGGTGCGGATCTCGGGACCCTTGATGTCCATCATCACCGCCAATTCCCTCTTCAGGCGGCGGCTGACGTCGCGGACGCGCGCGACGATGGTCCGCACCCAGGCGTGGTCGGCGTGGGCCATGTTGAGGCGGACGACGTTGGCGCCGGCCTTGATGATCGCCTCCAGTTGCGCTTCGGACTCGGTCGCGGGCCCGATGGTGAAAGTGACCCGGGTATGGCGGAAAGGCTTCACGGCGTTAATGACTAGGTCTGACGCCAGCCCTTGCAAGGGAAACGATGACCTCCCTTTAACCGCTGTTCATGAGGTATTTACTGTGTCACAATTGAGCAACACTCACCCGCGGCGGTCGGCGAACATGTCCCGTCGCTCCTTCATCCGCTCCTCGAAGAACGTCTTCTGCTCGAAGGGCCAGGCGGCGGCCGGTTCGACGCGCCAGCCCGGGTGCGCGGCGAGATGTTCCCCGGTCCAGGCGAAGTAGTCCGCGTTGTCGGTGCGGAAGTGCAGGCGAGCTCCCGGGGCGGCGTGGGCGGCGAGCCGCGCGAGGTTCTCCGCGTTGATGAAGCGGTTCTTGTGGTGCTTCTTCTTCGGCCACGGGTCCGGGTAGAGGATGAAGATCTTCCGCAAGGCGACCGTGGCCGGCAGCGCATCCAGGAATTCCGTCGCCTCGGCCTTGAGGAAGAGGACGTTGTCCAGCTTGCCCAGCGTCTGCTTGCGCACGGACCGCTCGACGCGGTGCGTGATGAGGTCGATGCCCACGCAGAACTCGTCCGGGTGGGCGGCGGCGTAGGCGGCCAGCCAATGGCCATGCCCGCAACCCAGCTCGAAGGTGAGGCCCGTCCGGCCGGCTAAGGCCGCGGTCAAGGTTGCCCTCAGCCGCTCCACGTTGGCCTGCCGGCGGGCGTCCGCCCATTCCTTACCCATGACTTTGGTATGCTCCGGCACAGGTCGGTTAAGGGGGAAAGGGGGAGGGGAGGCGAAAGGAAAAAGGGCCGGGTCAGGTAGGGGCAGCACCGCGTGCTGCCCTAGACCCCTGAATCCTAGGGCGGCACGCGGTGCCGCCCCTACCCTCGGCGTTGCGAATAACTCCGGCTTCCCTCGGGGGCGGGGTTGGCCTCTCTTGGGGGTCTATGGCCAAGGTCGATATCGAGTTGGTGCAACGCTTGCTCAAGGAGAACGGCGTGGACGTCCGCGTCGCCGCCGCGATCCTCAACCAGATCCGCGAGGCGGCCGCCGAGGATGCGGTCGAGCGCGAGAAGCCCCAGAAGAAGGAGTTCCTCGTCCTGGTCAGCGAGCCCGAGGGCGGCCTGCCGAAGGACCTCACCGGCTGGGTCGTGCAGTACCCGGAGGACGGCGACCCCCGCGACGTCACGGACAAGATCCTCGAGGTGGCCTCGACCTTCAACGGTTCCCCCAAGGGGAAGCGCGTGCCGGTGACCTCGTTCGGCGACGCCTGTCAAAGCTTGCCCTCCAAACTGCTCAAGGAGCGCGACGTCTGGGTGAAGACGCGCGAGCCCGTCCGCGTCATCGCGGTGAAGAACGCGCTCGGTCGTCGTCGTTCCGCGGATTGAAGGATGCGGAGCGCGGGCTGATTCAGCTGGATTGGCCCGTTTTCGTCCCCGAAAAACGGGGTATTAAGGCGGTTAATCCGCGAGGATAGCCGCCTCGACATTCGTCGTTTCGACTCGCCAAAACAGGCCTTGTCGCCAACTTGGATTTTCATGAAGTTCAAAAACTTCCCGATTTACCGCATCGAATGGGTGACCTCGTCGTTCCTCATCGGCACGGCGCTGCTTTCCCTGACCGTCGTACCCTGGTTCCTCTGGACCCAGTTCGACAACGTCGAGGGCTGGGGGTTCGTCTGGGCCCTCTTCATCTTCTACTACTACGCCACCGGTTTCGGCATCACCCTGGGCTACCATCGCCTCTTCTCCCACCTGTCCTTCAAGGCCAAGTGGCCGGTCAAGCTCTTCGTGCTCCTCTTCGGCGCCGCCTCCTTCGAGAATTCCGCCCTCGATTGGTCGGCCGACCACCGCATCCACCACAAGCACGTGGACGAGGACGAGGATCCGTACGACATCTCCAAGGGTTTCTTCTATGCCCACATCGGCTGGCTCCTCTTCCGCCTCAAGCCGAAGCCGCCCGTCACCAACGTCAAGGACCTCGAGGCCGACCCCCTCGTGATGTGGCAGCACAAGTATGTCCAGTGGATCGGCTTCTTTGTGGGCTTCGTGACCCCCGCCGCCCTCGGCTGGGCCTACGCCACGGCCCGCGGCTTCGCCAATCCCGGCATGACCGCCCTGGCCTGCTTCCTCATCGCCGGCCTCCTCCGCACCGTGGTCGTCCAGCAGGGCACCTTCTGCATCAACTCGCTCTGCCACATGTTCGGCCGCCAGCCCTACTCGACCAACCACAGCGCCCGCGACTCCGGGGCCGTCGCGCTCCTGACGTTCGGCGAGGGCTACCACAACTACCACCACGAGTTCCAGCACGACTACCGCAACGGCGTGAAGCCCTGGCAGTTCGACCCGACCAAGTGGATCATCTGGACCCTCTCGAAGGTCGGCCTCGTCCAGGATCTGCGCCGCGTGCCCGACTCCCGCATCATGGCCGCCGAGCTCAAGGAGAAGAGCCTCACCCTCGGCAAGGACATCGACTCCCTGGCCAACCGCCTCGACGTCCGCACCCGCGAGCTGAAGGCCAAGACCATCGCCGCCGCGCATGAGCTCGCCAAGGAACTGGCGGTCCGCGCCGAGGCCCTCAAGGAAGCCGCGACCAACAAGGCTGAGGTCGCCCAAGAGACCATGGTCGAGCTGCGCGCCCTGCTGAACCAGGCCGCCGGTCATCTCGAGACCCTGCGCCGGGCCGACGCCGGTTCGGCCGCCTGATCAGGCCGGTCCGCCGAATTCCCTGACTAGGTCGAGGACCCGCGCCTCGATCTGGGGCAGGGCGTGCACGGGTTCCAGGAAGTCGATGTCGTGGACCGTCCAATACTCGATCCGGTCCGCCCACTCCGGGTGGGACTGGCGCATCATGGCATGATGTTCGTCGCGCTTGAGCGCGATGGTCCGGTGGGCCCGGGCGAGGTCCTCCTTGCGCAGCTGGGTCGGGGCCGCCCCCGTGTGGTGGAGCGGGATGCCCAGCTGGCCCAGCCGGCGTTCGGTGTCCCGCGAAAGCAGGGTCGGCTCATCCGCCACCAGGGAGGTGAGTAGGCCGCGGGAGAAGGCCCGGGCGGCCAGGCCATGGCGCTCGGCATGCCAGTTGAACAGGGCTTCCGCATGGCGGCTGCGGTAGAAATTCCCCGTGCAGACGAAAAGGAGGAGCTTCGAATCTGCGCTTGTGCGAATCGTCATGCGGGTTAAAGTCCCGTCATCCAAACACCTCCCGCCATGGCACGCAACCTGTTCGTCCTCTCCGCCCTTTCCTTCGCCTTCGTCGGTTGCATGGGTCCCACGAAGGGCCCGAGCCCGGTGACCGACGGCCCGGCCAGCGTGGCCCCGGCGGTCCTCGTCCCGATCGACACCGGCCTGACCCCGGTGACCCCCGTCGCCCCGGCCAAGACGACCCCGGCCAAGGCGACGACCCCCGCGAAGAAGTCGGGCGGCAAGCTCCCCCTCGGCAACAACGTCGGCAACAAGTAAGCCGCCGCTTACATCAACGACACTTCGGTGACGAAGGTGTCGACCTGACCGGGCTCCGCGAAGCGGAGCCCGTTCTTATGTTCCGGGCTGTTGGGCGGCCCCATCCAGGGCTCCACGCAGTAATACGGCGCCTCGGGGTCGGGCGTCCAGGTGACGACGCTGGCCCACGCGCCGGGGATGGCTTCTTCGCCCACCTTGACGGTGATGTCCTCCTCGCCAGACTTCGGCCCGAACGCGAGGGTGGCCGAGGTCAGGTTCGTGAAGATGCAGTCCGAGAGGTGCGGGTTGTCGAAGCCGATCGCGGCCTGCCCCTTGAGCTCCGCGAACGGCACCAGCTTGCCGTCGGCGGCGTGGCGCCACTGTTTCTTGGACGGGATCTTCACCACATAGTCCCGCCGGGCCAGGCCGGGATGCCACGGCAGGGTGAAATAGAAGTGATGGCCCGCGCACCACGGCAGCGGTTGCGCGTCGCGGTTCTCGAATTCGAACGTGATGCGCAGGAAGAGCTCGAGGAAATCGAAGCGGACGCGGAAGTCGTAGGCGAAGGGGTAGCACTGCCGGCCACGCTCGTCCGGGACCAGGCGGACGACCGCGTGCTTGGGGCCGGACTCGACGATCTCGAAGGCCGAGTCGCGGGCGAAGCCGTGCTGGGGCATCGGCCGCTTCACGCCGTCGGCCGCCTTCCAGGCGAACTTCTCGCCGTCGGCGTAGTTGCGGCCCATGAACGGGAAGAGGATGGGGTTGCCGCCGCGGACGGGTCCGATCTTGTCGAGGTCCATCGGGGCGCCCTCGGGCCAGAAGAGGATCTCGCGGCGCCCGGAGGGGACGTCGAGTCGCCAGCGCAGGAGGCGCGCGCCGCGGGTCAGGCACGTCTCGTAGGTCGAGGCGCCGACCTTCCATCGTTCCATCGGGACGCCGTTCGCTTCGTAGCTCTCCATGGGGCCGAGCAAACGGGCCGCGCCGCCGGTGGCAAACGCGGACTTAGCCCGCGCGCTTGGCGAAGCGGTAGTGGCAGACCATCCACTCGGCGCCGCCGCGGTAGTTCCAGAGCTCGGCGCAGGCCATGAAGAAGACCCGCCAGTTCGCCAGCCAAGCCTTGGCCCGCTCCGGGCCGTAGGTGCGGGCGAAGATCCGCAGGACCTCCTCGCGGTGCCGGTCGGTGTTCTGGAGCCAATGTTCCGAGGTCTGCCCGTAGTGGCGGCCCTCGACCTCCCACTGCTGCTCCAGCTTCAGGTCGTCCTGGAAGCGGCTCGCCAGGCAATTCGAGGGCATGATCCCGCCGGTGAAGAAATGGCGCGACATCCAGTCCGTGCCGTCCTTGGCCGCGAAGTGGTAGGCGATGTCCTTGTGCGTGAAGACGTGGAAGAACAGCTTGCCGCCGGGCTTCAGCCAGCCGGCGATCCGCCGCATCAGCTCCGCCCAGTTCTTCATGTGCTCGAACATCTCGACGGAGACCACCCGGTCGAAGCGCGCCGC
>JBIISU010000041.1:0-7677 GCA_044340815.1 Opitutales bacterium
CGAGGTAGCGCGGGCCCATCTTGGCGGCGACCTTGAAGCCGACGTGGATGAGCTGGCGGATGTTGGCGTTGTAGAGCGGGTTCTGCTGGTCGTGGCGCAGGGCGCCGACGAACTGCTCGCTGGTCCAACCGTTCACGACGGCGGCGGCGGGGAGCTTGGAACGGTCGATGTCGATGACGGTCGCGTAGGGCTGGCAGAGCTCGTCCATGTGCGCCAGGGCTTCGGCGTAGATCTCCTTGGCGAGGGCGAGACCGGCGCCGCCGGCTTCGGCGAGGCCGATGACCTCCTCGAGCCAGGTGGTGCCCGCGGTCTTCACGTGGACGCCGGCGCCATGCTTGGCGAGGGCGCGGCGGATGGCCGGGTAGATGGAGAACTTGTCGCTGCCGCTGTGCACGGAGAGCTTCAGGTTGGCCGGGAGTCCGTACCGCTTCACCGCATGGGCGATGACGCAGAGGTCGTCGTTGAACTCGCGCTCGAACTGGGCGAGGTCGCCGACGTAGTCGACGCCCTTGTTGAAGCGGCCGGTGAACTTCGGGGCGATGGTCTGGATCGGCACGCCTTCGTCGGCGATGGCCGCGAGGATGACGAGGAGTTCGGGCGGGGTCTGGGGGCTGTCGGTCTCGTCCATCGAAATCTCGGGGACGAAACGACCGACGCCCTTCACGCCGACGATGTGGCGGTAGACCTTGCCGGCTTCCTGGACGGCCAGCAGGAACTTGGCGGCGGTGCGTTCGACGTCGGCGCGGGTGGTCGTGAACGGGCGGTCGATGCCGGCGAGGGTGATGGTGCCGATGAGCTCGGGGTGGCGATCGACGAAGGCCTTGACCGCGGCGGGGTCGGCCGGCTGGGCGATGAAGTCGGCCACGTCGATGGTGAAGAAGTCGGAGACGCCGACGAAACGGTCGACGGTCTTCAGGCCGATGTGGTCGGCATCGAGGAAGTAGGGGGCGGTCCAACCGAGGGCCTTCACGGCGGCGTCGGCCGCGGCGCGCGTGCTGGTCGGCTCCGAGCCGATGATGTTGTGCTCGCGGTTGGACTTGTTCCAGACCGGCACGATCTCGACGCCGAGCTTCCGGGCCGCCAGGCAGGCGGCGAGCTGGGCTTCGGCTTCGTGGGCGAAGCGGTCGCCCATGCCGAGGGAGAATTTACCGATGACGAGTGGTTGGGTGGACATGGCGGGAGACGAGGGGGGCGGAGACTAGGGTCCCGTCGGCCGCGTTGGCAACCCCGGGCGGACGATTTTCGGCCCCCCTGAGCCCCGCTTCTCCTTGCCCTCCGCGCCGCCGTTCCCCTTTACTCCCCACCCTTTCTCCTATGCACCTGAAGATTGCTGTCCTGCCTGGCGATTACATCGGCCCCGAAGTCATGGCCGCCGCCCTGCCCGTCCTCGAGGCCGTCCTGAAGAAGTCAGGCCATACCCTCGAGCATTCCACCCACGACGTGGGCGGCGCCGGGATCGACAACCATGGCAAGGCCCTGCCGGACTCGACCCTCGAGGCCTGCCGCGCCGCGGACGCCATCCTCTTCGGTTCCGTCGGCGGCCCGAAGTGGGAGAAGCTACCCCCAGCCGAGCAGCCCGAGCGCGCCTCGCTCCTGCCCCTGCGCAAGCACTTCACGCTCTACGCCAACGTCCGCCCCGGCCTGCTGCTGAAGAACCTCATCGACACTTCGCCGATCCGGCCCGACCGCATCCCGAACGGCGTCGACATGGTCTGCATCCGCGAGCTCACCGGCGGCCTCTACTTCGGCCCCAAGTCCACCACGGAAATCGCCGGCGGCGACATCGAGGCCATCGACACGATGGTCTACCGCAAGTCGGAGATCGAACGCATCACCGACGTCGCCATCGCGACCGCCCGCGCCCGCCGCAAGCACATCACCCTCGTCGACAAGGCCAACGTCCTCCAGACGTCCGTCCTCTGGCGCAAGGTCGTCGCCGAACGGATCAAGGCCACCGCGCCGGACATCGCACTCACGGTGATGTACATCGACAACGCCGCGATGCAGCTCGTCCTCAAGCCGGCGCAGTTCGACGTCCTCCTCACCGAGAACATGTTTGGCGACATCCTGTCCGACGAGATGGCCGTGATCTGCGGCTCCCTCGGCATGATGGCCTCCGCCTCCCTCGGCGCGAACCGCAACCGCCACGGTTACGGCTACGGCCTCTACGAGCCCTCGGGCGGCACCGCCCCCGACATCGCCGGCCAGGACAAGGCCAACCCCTGCGCCCAGATCCTTTCCGCCGCCCTGATGCTCCGCCATTCCTTCGGCCTCGAGGCCGAGGCGAAGGCCATCGAGCTCGCGGTCGAGAAGACCATCGCCGAGGGCATCCGCACCGCGGACATCGCCGGCGGCGGCAAGGCCGTGGGCACGAAGGCCATGGGCGCGGCGATCCTCGCCCGCCTCTGAGCGTGGACGAGGCTGCGCGAGAACGGGCGGCCGAGCGGCGACGCGCGGCCGTCTGCAGCCCGTTCATGCGCATCACGCGCTTCCCGGTGGAGGTCGCCCGCGACCTGCTCGACGCCGGCTACACCCGCATCGACCAGCTGGCCGGCCGCTCACCCGAGAGCCTCCTGGCCGAGATCAAGGCCCGGACCAAGACTCCGCCGCCCGCGCACTACCTTCCCGCCCTGCGCATGGCGGTGTATTTCGCCGAGACGGAAAAACCCGACCCCAAGAAACTGTACCTGGATCAGTGGTCGTGAGAGCGGATAGCGTGTAGGTTACGGAGTACGGATTACAGATTACGGATTACGGAGAGATGAAACGAGATCAGGGTTGAGGTCCGGGGCGAGGATAGTTCGATGCACTTCAGCCATCTCTACTGCACTCAGTGCTCTGCACTCAGTACTCTGTACTCCGTACTCTGTACTCCGTAATCCTCCCCTTCCCCCCATGCGCCCCCTCGCCGTCCTCACGCTCGCCCTGTTCACCCTCGTCGCCCGCGCGGCCGATGCCCCGCTGACGTACGTCGGCACCGAAGGCCCCGGCAAAGGCAAGAAGGTCGTGCTCATCGCCAACGACCATGAGTACAAGTCCGAGGAGGCCCTGCCGCAGCTCGCGCGCATCCTCGCCAAGCACCAGGGCTTCACCTGCACGGTGCTGTTCGGGATAGACCCGAAGAACGGCAACATCGCGCTGGGCAACCCCAGCAACATCCCCGGCACCGAGGCGCTGAAGGACGCGGACCTGCTCGTGATCTTCACGCGCTTCCAGTCCATCCCGGTCGAGCAGATGCAGCCGATCGTCGACTACCTGAACCGCGGCGGCGCGGTCATCGGCCTGCGCACGGCGACCCATGGCTTCCGCTACCCGAAGGACAGCCCGCTTTACAAATACTCCTTCGACTACAAGGGCGACGACTACAAGGGGGGCTTCGGCCGTCAGATCCTCGGCGAGACCTGGGTCGGCCACTACGGCCCCAACCATAAGTCGAGCACCCGGCTTGACCTCGTCGCGGCGCAAGCGGCCCACCCGGTGCTGCGCGGCGTGAAGGACGTGTGGGCCGAGATCGGCGCCTACAACGCCAACCCGATCGAGGGTAGCACGATCCTCGCGATGGCCCAGCCGCTCACCGGCATGAAGCCGGACTCGCCGGTCGATGCCGCCAAGAAGCCCATGCCCGGCGCCTGGGTGCGCACCTACAAGTCGGCCTCCGGCAAGGAAGGCCGCGTCTTCACGTCGACCTACGGTGCGTCCGGCGACCTCGCCAACGACGGTTTTCGACGGATGCTCGTGAACGCCTGCTTCTGGACCACGGGTCTCGAGGCCGCCATCACGCCCGACCTGAAGATCGAGCTCGTCGGTCCCTTCAACCCGACCTGGCTCGGCACCTTCAAACGCTCGACCGCCGCCAAGCCGCAGGACCTCGCCAGCTACGATAGCCCGATCTTCCCGGTGGTCCCCGTGAAGCCCAAGGCCAAGTAAACCTCAAAAACGGCGCGCCGCTTGCGGCGGAGACGGACCCGCCCAACTTGACGGCATGGTCCCCACCGTCGTCGTCCCGGTCATGACCCTCGGCCACTGCGTGCTGCTCCCGCAGCAGCTGCTGCCCTTGCGCATCTTCGAGCCGCGCTACCGCAAGATGCTCAAGGACGCCCTCGCGGGCAACCGGATGTTCGCGGTGTCGCAGCTCGATGAGGAAAGCCTCTCGCCGGAGAACGACGAGCCACCCTGCCCCTTCACCTGCGTCGGCCGCATCGTCGGGCACGTCGAACTGCCCGATGGCACCTCGCACCTGGTGCTGGAAGGACTGCGCCGCGCGCGCGTCATCAAGGTCCAACGCCGTACCCCCTACCCGCGGATCGAGATCGCCCCGGTGGTCGACGAGGCCCTGGCGCCGGCCGCCGAGACCATGCGGGAAGTCGCCCGGATCCTCGCCCTCTCCGAACGGCTGGTCGGAGACCTCGGCTCCGACGCCCAACCCCTGCTCGACCGGCTGCGCGGCCTCACCAACCAGCCGGGTGCCTTGGCCGACGCCGCCGCGGGCCACCTGGTGGAGGAGCCCTCCGTCCGGCGCGCCTTGCTCGAATGCCTCTCCCAGGAACGTCGCCTCCGGGCCGTGGCGGACGAACTGGCGCGCCTCGAGGCGCGTCGCGCGATCGACGACTTGGGCGACCGGACGTCGGAGCCCGGCATGAACTGAGGCTACTTCGGGAGTTCCCCGCGGACCAGGCGCAGGACCGACGGCTCCGGCCAAGGAGCGGGACGAGGCTGGTCGCGGTTGGCGTCGAGGGTTTCCCAGACCAGCCGGTACACCGACCCATCCTCCGCGGCGCCGGCATCCTCCGCCTGGCGCAAACCCATCCCCGGGTAGGCGGAGGCCACGCGCGTCGCCGCGGCGGGGAAACGCGGCGCGGGGCGCGCGGGCGGGCGCGCGCCGGGAATCGGCCGCAAGGTCGGCTCATCGAGCACCCAAGTACCCGCGCCTCCGGGGTAGCGGTAGCTGAGCAGCAGTTTTCCGTCGCCGATCGGCTCCACCGCGCCCACCCCGACCTCCACGACGACCGTACCGACGCCGCCGAACTCCCAGCGGTAGCCCCGCCAGTCGCTCACCTGCACGATCGTCCAGCCGTCGTCCTCGCGGCGGGCCGCGTAGACCTGGAGGTCGCCGGCCGCGTCATATTTATGGTAAGTCAGGATCGCCCGCGCCCGCGTGTCGAAACCGACTTGGACATTGGTGTTGAGGAGCCCGCCCTTGGGCGGCACCGGGTCGACGACCTCGCCGGTCCGCAGGGTGAGCGGCAGGGCCAGCTCGCCCCCCGCGGAATCCCGCCAGCGGGCCAGGTCCGCCGACTTCGCGTAGCTCAGGTCGTGGTTGGTGGCGCAGTCGGGCGTATCCCGCCAGACCCAGGCCATGTGGAAGAAGCCGTCCGGCCCGAGCAGTGGAGGCGTGCAGTAGGCGTTCCGCTTGCCCTCGCCGTCGGTGAGCGGCGTCGACAGGAGGCGGTTCCATTTCCCGGTGGCCACATCGAAAACGTTGCACAGGTCGTCGCCGCGCCCGCTGCCACCGTCGCGGTAACGGAAGACCAGCCGCCCGGTGCGATCCTGGAGGAAGACCGGGTAGGTGACGCGCTGCTCGCGCTCACCGGTCATCGGCCCCGCCGTCAGCGAGGCGAGGTCGCCGACCTTCGTCGTCCGGAAGTACACCAGCGGCGTCCCGTGCATGTTGCCGGCGACGTGCAGCTGACCCGCCCGATCCACGGCCAGCGTCACGGCGTTGTGCGAATCCCAACCCAACGTGCTGGGTAGACGTTGGTAAGACCACCGGTCGGACTCCAACCGACGCTGGGCGACGGTCATCCGCCGCTCCGCATCGTAGTAGGCCACGTACTGGAAAGGCGGGGCGGTCAGGAGCGCGAAACCGACCGGATGGCCGGACCAGACTTTGTCGACCTCCAGCACCGCGGGCGGGGCGGCGTCCACCTGAGAGGTCAGCAACCCGACGAGCAGGAGAAGGATGGGGATACGCAGGACCATGCGAGACATAAACAGATGAATGAGAGGGACTTAAAGCCTACTTGTTCCCGGCAAGGTAAGCCCGACCGCGGAAAACCCGCCAAGGAACGCCTTTTTTGCCGTTTCTTATTGCACCTCAGTCTCATTCCAACTCATTCCACGTTTAGAATGATTCAAAATCTATCCGAGCACGATCGGGAAAACCTGCAGGAGTCCCTGGCCAAGAGCGGCCAGAAGGTCACCCCCCAGCGCGAGGTCGTCTTCTCCGTCCTCCTCTCCAAGCGCGACCACCCGACCGTCGACGAGGTCTTCCAGCGCGCGCGCGAATCCATGCCCGGCCTCTCCCTCGCCACCGTCTACAACTGCCTCGAGACGTTCGTGGGCTGCGGGCTGGTCCGCCAGGTGAACCACGAGCGCGAGTCCACCCGCTACTGCCCGAACCTCGCCCCGCACGCGCACTTCCGCGACGCCGCCACGGGGCGCGTCCACGACATCGAACTGCCGCCCGCCATCCTGCAGAGCCTGCGCTCGATCCTCCCGCCCGGCTTCGACTCCGAGGCGATCGAGATCAGCTTCCTCGGCCGCGCCCAGGGCGGCGACGCCCACCCCACCCTTTGAATCCCTCCGCCATGCCCGACCATCTTGTCATCAAGAACCTGAACGCCTCGATCGGCGACCGCCCGATCCTGAAGGACTTCTGCCTGACCATCCCGAAAGGCGAGGTCCACGCCATCATGGGGCCGAACGGCACCGGCAAAAGCACCCTCGCCAAGGTGCTCGCCGGCCATCCCGACTACACGGTGCACTCCGGTTCCGCCCTGCTCGACGGGCAGGAACTGCTCGGCCAGGAGCCCGACGCCATCGCGCGCGCCGGCCTCTTCCTCGCCTTCCAGTACCCGAGCGAGATCCCCGGCGTCACCATCGCGAACTTCATCCGCGCCGCGCTCGTCGCCCGCCAGCCGAAGGGCGCGCCCTTCGACGCCAAGGCCTACTACGCCGAGCTCTACGCCAAGATGGACGCGCTCAAGATGGACCGCAAGTTCACCGCCCGCTTCGTCAACGAAGGCTTCTCCGGCGGCGAGAAGAAGCGCTGCGAGATCCTGCAGCTGATGATGCTCCGGCCGAAGTACGCCGTGCTCGACGAGACCGACTCCGGCCTCGACATCGACGCGCTCCGCATCGTCTCCGAGGGCGTCAACGCCCTGCGCGGGCCCGCCACGGGCTTCTGCGTGATCACCCACTACCAGCGCCTGCTCGACTACATCGTCCCGGACCGCGTCCACATCATGTGGGACGGACGCATCGTCCACAGCGGCCCCAAGGAACTCGCCCTCGAGCTCGAGGCCAAGGGCTACGATTGGGTGAAGGCCGAACTCGCCCACGCCTAAGACCATGGCCGAACCCGACCAGGAAGAGGCGCAGCGCGCGGCGATCGAGGTCGACCGCTCCAAGGGCGACTTCAAGTACGAGGAGAACTACGCCTTCGACGCGGGCGTGGGCCTGACCCCGGCGACCGTCGACTACATCGCCAAGGTCAAGGGCGAGGAGGAGTGGATCCGCGAGTTCCGCCAGAAGGCCCTCAAGATCTTCGAATCCCTGCCGATGCCCACGCACTGGGCGACCACGGACCTCGACAACATCAAGTTCGACGACATCCGGTACTACCTCTCCAAGGGCCAGAAGCCGGTGCGCACCTGGGAAGAGGTCCCCGACGACGTG
>JBIISU010000042.1:0-7603 GCA_044340815.1 Opitutales bacterium
CACCTCGCCGAGCGGCCGCAGCGTGTTGCGGGCGTGCGAGTAGGCGTCGAGGATGACCGCGGCCTTCGGGTTCGTCTTGTCCTTGATGAAGGCGCCGTCCGTCTCCTTGACCACCTCGGAGAACAGCTGTTCCGATTCCTTCTGGTCGAGGATGGTGAAGTCGGGCTGCCGGCCCGCGGCGCCCGCGTTACGGCGGAGGATGCGCTGCCCGATCGAGTGGAAGGTGCCGCCCCAGAATTGGCCGCGCGGCACGGCGGTGAGGTCCTCCACGCGCTCCAACATTTCCTTGGCCGACTTGTTCGTGAAGGTCAGCAGCAGGATGTCCCACGGGCGGGCGCCCTGGTGCAGGAGCCAGGCGACGCGGTAGGTGAGGGTGCGGGTCTTGCCGGAGCCCGCGCCGGCGAGCACCAGGGCCGGACCCGGGCGCGAGGTCACGGCGGCGAACTGCTCGGCGTTGAGTTCGCCGCGGAAATCGATCGGGGGCAGGCCTTCCACGGGCTCAGCGGGCCGGGAGCTGGCGACGCTCCATCAGGCTGAACTTCACCGCCTGCTCATCGGCGCGGTACGAGGAGCGGACCAACGGGCCGGACTCGACGTGCTTCACGCCGGCGGCGAGGGCGAAGGCCTTCCACTCGGCGAACTCGTCGGGGTGGACCCAGCGGTCGATGGGGGCATGTTCCTTGCTGGGCGAGAGGTACTGGCCGATCGTCAGGATGTCGACGTCGGCGGCGGCGATGTCGCGGAGCAGCGCGGCGACCTCGTCCTTCTGCTCGCCGATGCCCAGCATGATGCCGGTCTTGGTCACGAAGTCGCGGGACTTGGCGTGCTTGAGCACCCAGAAGGAACGGTCGTAGCGGGCCGTCTTGCGGACGGGCCGCTGGAGGCGCTCCACCGTCTCGAGGTTGTGGTTCAGGATGTCCGGGCGGGCGTCGAGCAGGGTGTCCAGGTGGACCTGTTCCCCGCGGAAGTCGGCGGGCAGGACCTCGATGGTCGTCTCGGGGTTGCGGTGGCGGGTCGCCCGGATCGTCGCGGCCCAGACCGAGGCGCCGCCGTCCTTGAGGTCGTCGCGGGCCACCGAGGTGATCACGACGTGCTTCAGGTTCATCTGGGCGATCGATTCGGCCACGCGGGCCGGTTCGCCGAGGTCGAGTTCGCTGGGGCGGCCGGAAAGCACCGCGCAGAAGGTGCAGGAGCGGGTGCAGACGTTCCCCAGAATCATGACCGTGGCCGAGCGGCGGGACCAGCATTCCCCCATGTTGGGGCACTGGGCCGACTGGCAGACGGTGTGCAGCTTATGCTGGTCGACGTTCTGCTTGGTCGCGAGGAACTCGGGTCCGGCGGGAAGCTTGGCGCGGAGCCAGTCGGGTTTGCGGGCGGACTCGATCATCGGTAGCCGCCCAAGATTGCCCTCTCCGGCGGTTTTTCAACCTACAAACGGAGAAGGGGCGCCTTCCTCGCGGAAGACGCCCCTTGGGCTATGTTGACATCTCCCGTCCTGACGTGAATCAGGTCGAGAAAGGGAGGTGGGCGGTCCGAGGACGGCCCACCGGTGGGCTTAGAAGACCGCCTTCAGCGAGAAGCCGAAGAACAGCTGGTCGTCGTCGGCGCCCAGGCTGATCGAGCCGGTGTTGGACTCCACGCGACCGGCCCCGGACATGTTGTACGAGATGTACGGGGTGAGCGTGGCGGTCTTGGACAGCGCGATCGGGAGCGAGGCGCTCAGGAGCACGTGGGTCCAGACGCTCTCGGTGCCGATGTTCTGGCCGTTGCCCGGGACGTCGAACGCCGTGTAGTAGCCACCCAGGCTGTAACCGGCCGCGGCCTTCAGGACGAGGGAGGTCGAGTCGTTCAGGGTGAAGGACTTGTCCGCGGCGAGCTCGGCGTAGCCGGCGTTGATGTAGAGGTCGTAGGCGTAGGTCGCCGTGACGTTCACCGGGCCGACGGTCTTGGCCGCGCTCAGGTAGAGCTCGTGGGCGAAGGTCTGGCCGGTGCCGCCGCCGAGGTAGCCGTTGAAGAAGAAGAAGTACGTGTAGCCGGCGGTCAGCGTGGCGAAGCCCGCGTCATAGGCGACGGAGGCGCCGAGGTCCAACTCCTGGTAGAGCGAGTTGCGATCGTTGCTCGAGGTGTAGTAGGCCAGGGCGCTGACCGTGGTCTTGTCGGACAGCTTCTTGGAAGCGCCGAGGTTGTACCAGGCGTTCTGGTTGGAGAACCAGAGGCCGCGGTAGTAGTACTCGCTGTCGTACCCGGCCGTCAGGTCGTAGGAGACCGGAGAGGCGGCGGGTGCGGCGGCGGTCTGGGCAAGACCGGTCGCGGCGAGGAGGGTGGTGAGGGTGAGTGCGGTGATGTGCTTCATGGCGACTCCCCTCATGCTGACCGCGTGCCAAAGTCGCCGGGACGTCCCGAACCCGTGCCAAACCGGTGAATTAGGCTTTTTTTGGTCAACCCTTCCGACGCCTGTTGCTTTTTGGGCTCGGCGGCGTGCTGGAATCTACGCTGACGCCGTAATGGCGGAGGTGTTCCTCGGCCGATCGCCGCCAACTGAAGTCCTGCCGCAGGGCTTCCTGCCGCAAGGCGGCGAATTTCTTGGGCTGCGCGTAGAGTTCCAGCGCGCGGCGGAGGCCCCATTCCACGCCGGCGGCGTCGGCGTGGGTGAAGACCACGCCCGTGCCCTGTTGCTCGCCGTCCCAAGGCGCCACGGTATCGGCCAGACCGCCGGTCGCGCGGACGATCGGCAACGTCGCGTAGGCCATCGAGTACATCTGGTTCAGGCCGCAGGGCTCGAACCGGCTCGGCATGAGGAAGAAATCCGCGCCCGCCTCGATACGGTGCGACAAGCCGTTGTCGTAACCGATGCGCACGGCGCAGGCGGCGGGGAATTCGGTGGCGAGCCGGCGGTAACCTTGTTCGAGCGTCGCGTCGCCGCTGCCCAGCAGCACGAAGCGCAGCGAGCCTTCGCGCAGCAGGCGCGGCAGGACCGCCAAGGCCAGGTCGAGGCCCTTCTGGTCCCAAAGGCGCGAGACGACGCCGACGAGCGGCCGGTCCGGCTCCGTCGGCAGGTTCAGCTCGCGCAGCAAGGCCGCCTTGCAGGCCGCCTTGCCCGAGAGGTCGGCGGCGGAGAAGGGCTGGGCGAGGTGCGGATCCCGGGTCGGGTCCCACTCGTCGCGGTCGACGCCGTTAAGGATGCCGTGCAACGCGCCGGCGCGCCGGCGGACGACGTCGTCGAGTCCGTGCCCGAACGCGGGCGTCAGGATCTCCTGCGCATAGGTCGGGCTCACGGTGAGGACCTTGCCGGCGTGCAGGATGCCGCCCTTCAGGTAGTTCACGCCGCCGAGGCATTCCAGTTCGTCGGGGCGGAAAAGGTGCGTCGGCAGGCCGGCAAAATCCATCGTCCGCCGCGGGTGCAGGCCCTGGTGCTGCAGGTTATGGACGGTCAGCACGGAGCGGGCGCGGCCCAGCGGGCCCTCGCGGAGCGTCGTGTTGAGCAGCGCGGGAATCAGGCCGGTCGTCCAATCGTGGCCGTGGATGACGTCCGGGATCCAGCCGGTGGCGACGCAGGCGTCGAGCCCCGCCCGCGCGAAGAAGTGGGCGCGCTCGCCGGCGTCCTCGCGCGCCGGGTAGATCTCGCGGGCCCCGTAGTAGTCGTCGTGCTCGATGAACCAGGCCTCCACCCCGGGAGCCACCGGCTGGGTGCGGACGCGGCAGGCGGCCTTGCGGGGGTCGCCGCCCACGCCGACCTGCAGCGCGGGGAGGAGCGTGCCCATGCGTTCCGCGCCGGGCACCGAGCCGTACAGCGGGGTGACCACGCGGACTTCATGCCCCAGCGCCCCCATGGCCTTGGCGAGCGCCGCGACGGCGTCGCCGAGCCCGCCGGCCTTGGACCAGGGTGCGAGTTCCGGGGAGAGGTGCAGGATCTTCATGCGGAGGGGGTGGGGCGGCCGAGTCGGTTGAGGAGCGGCAGGAGCGCGAGGAGCGCGAGGAGCGCCAGGACCATCGCCACGTTGCCGGCGAGGTCATGGACCGTGCCGAGGCTGGAGAAGCCCGGTTGCCCCGGGGCCAAGCCCTGCAGGTCGAGCTCGAGCGACTTCGAGCCATGCCGCAGCGCGTGGAAGGCCAGGTAGGTGTTGCGGCCGATGTTCAGCAGGAGCGCGGCGCCGGCCGCGAGCGCGAGCAGGGCGGCGCCCCGCACGAGCCGCCCGAGCGGGCCGCCTTCCAGGAAGAGCGCGCCCAGGAAGGCGCCGGCGAAGACGCAGGCGGAGAGCGAACGGATCCCGGAGCAGGCGTCGGCCACGCCGACGGCGTCCCCGTTGGCGAAGACGATCGTGTTGCCGCTGACGCGGATGGCCTGGTCGGAGGCGCGGAGGAAGCCCGAGACGATCTCCGTCACGTTCGCGAGCAGCGCCAGCTTGATGCGGTTGTCGACCAGGTAGAGGAAGGGGCCGGAGATCAGCCACACCGTGGCCGGGAACACGACGAGCCCGGTCAGGCGCCAGCGGGCCTCCGCGGAGGGTTCGGCGTCGGCGGGTCCGCGCGCCGAGAGGAAGGCCGTCGCCAGCGCCAGGGTCGTGAGCCCGCCCGCCATGAGCATCGTCGCGGCGGCGCCCGTGCCGTACATGATCCGGGCGGCGGCGCCGCCGGCGAAGCCCAGCAGGGCGCCGAAGGCCGCGAGTCCGGCCAGGCGCACGACCCACGGGTGGCTGGGCGCCGAGACGAAGCCCCGCTCGCCGGTCAGCAGGGCGCGGATGTCCGCCCAGCGGTCCCAGAGCACGTAGGCGGCGAAGACCGGCACGAGGTAGCCGAAGGTGTAGTCGTCCTTGGTGCTCCAGGTCGCCCACTGGTCCCAGGTGGTGAGGGCCGCGAGCGCCGCCAGCAAGGCGCCGAGCCCGACCGTCGTGCGGTCAAGCGGGAGGGCGGGGCGCGGGGCCGCGTCGGTCATCCTCAGAACTTCGGGACGGCCGCCAGCAGGCGGCGCGTGTAGGCCTCGCGGGGCGCGCCGAGGATCTCGGTGGGCGTGCCTTGCTCGACGACGCGACCCTGGGACATCACCAGGATGTGGTCGCTCACGTGCTCGATGACGGCGAGGTCGTGGCCGATGAAGAGGTAGGTCAGCCCGAGCTTGGCCTGCAGGTCCTGCAGCAGGTTCACCACCTCGGCCTGCACGGAGACGTCGAGCGCGGAGACCGGCTCGTCGCAGATGATGAGCTCGGGCTGGACGGCGAGCGCGCGGGCGATGCCGATGCGCTGGCGCTGGCCGCCCGAGAACTCATGGGGATAGCGGCGGAGGAAGTCCGGCGAGAGCTGCACGCTGGTGAGCAGCTCGGCGCAGCGCGCCTCGCGGTCGGCCTTGCTGAGCCCGGGGAAGTGGATCTCGAGCGGCTCGGAGAGGATCCCGAGGATATCCGCCCGCGGGTTGAGCGAGTTGTAGGGGTCCTGGAAGATCATCTGGATCTTCTTGCGCCAGGGCTTGAAGGCCGCGTTGGACAGGGCGCCGATGTCCTGGCCGTCGTAAAGGAGCTGGCCGGAAGTCAGGGGCGCGAGCTTGATGATGGCCTTGCCCGTGGTGCTCTTGCCCGAGCCGGATTCGCCGACGACGCCGACGGTCTTGCCCCGGGGGACGGTGAAGGAGATGCCGTCGACGGCCTTCTTCGGCGGTCCCTTGCGGAAGAGCCAGGTCGTGCGACCGGGGTAGTGCACGCAGAGGTCCTTGACCTCGAGGAGGGGTTGGGCGGGGGCGTTCACGAGACCTTGAGTTCGTCCTTGAGGGTGGTGAGGCGGTGGCGGCGTTGGCCGAGCCGCGGGATGCAGGCGATGAGCCCCTTGGTGTATTCGTGCGCGGGCGAACCCATCACTTGGGCGGTCGGACCCTGCTCGACGATGCGGCCCTTGCGCATGACCTGCACGTGGTCGGCGAAGTTGGCGACGATGCCGAAGTTGTGCGTGATCAGCAGGATGCTCATGCCGCGCTCGCGCCGCAGGCGGGCGAGCAGGTCCATGATCTCCTTCTGGATGGTGACGTCCAGGGCCGTGGTCGGCTCGTCGGCCACGAGGATCTTGGGGTCGCAGGCCAGCGCCATCGCGATCATCGCGCGCTGCTGCATGCCGCCGGAAAGTTCGTGCGGGTAGCTGTCGGCCACGCGCGCCGGGTCGTCGATGTGGACGTCCCGCAGCGCGGCCAGCACCGCGGCCCGGACGTCGGTGACGTCGGGGCGGTGGAGTTCGATCGCCTCGCCGATCTGGAAGCCGATCGTGTAGACCGGGTTGAGGGACGTGCCGGGCTCCTGGAAGATGTAGGCGATGTCCTTGCCGCGCACCTTGGACAGTTCGGCTTCGGTCAGCCCGGTCAGCGCGCGTCCCGCGAGTTCGATGGTGCCGACGACCTCGCAGGTCGGAGCCGGGGGCAGGAGGCGGGTCAGGGCCAGGGCGGAGACGGATTTGCCGGAGCCGGATTCGCCGACGACCGCCAGCACCTGACCGGCGGTCAGGTCGAAGCTCACGTCGGTCGAGGCGACCGTGACGCGGTCACCGGTGCGGAAGGTGACGCCGAGGTCCCGGACTTTCAGAAGCGGCGCGACGGACATGGGGCGAGGTTAGGCGGGGGAAGGGGCGAGGGGAAGGCAGAACGACGCTCAATTCACCCGGAAGGCGTCCTCGATGGCCGACCGGGGCGGTCCCTTGGTTTCGCCGGCGCGGAAAGCCTTCAGGTCCCGCTCGCGTTGGGCCGGGTCGAGCCAGAAAAGCCCATAGGTCAAGGGTTCGTCGGCGGAGCGTACGTCGAAGCCCGCCGGGAACTTGACCCAGCCCCAGTGGCCCACGCGGTAGCCCGGCAGGCGCCAGCCCGGGATGAAGTCGGCCTCCTCGTGCATGATCCGTTGGACGCGGAAGGAGAGCCGGATCATCTCGTCGTCCTTCGTCGCGACGCGGAAGGCGTCGATCAGTCCGGACAGCTCGGGGTTGTCGATGCCGGTGATGTTGTTGGTCTGGCGCTTCGGCACGCGGCGGCCATCGGGCAGCTTCTCCATCGCGTTGTCGGAGTGGTGCGACTCCCAGAAGGCGGGGATGCGGCTCGAGACGCTCCAGGCCCAGAAGCAGATCTCATGGTTCTTCTCCATGACCTTGCGGTACATCGTCGTGTGCTCGAGCGTCTCGGGCACGTACTCGACCCCGCAACGGCGGGCCGATTCGATCAGCGTGGCCAGCATCTTGCGGCGGTCGCTGGTGTCGAAGGTCAGCCGGAACGAGAGGCGCCGGCCTTGGGCGTCCATGAGGATCCCGTCGTCGCCGACGCGGGTGTAGCCGGCCCGGGCGAAGGCGGCGCGCGCGAGTTCCGGCGAGTAGCGACGGGCCCGGATCGACGGGTCCGTGTAGACCCCGAGGCCTTCGCTGAACTGGTTCAGGCGCTCGTAATCCCCGCGGTAGAAGCCGTCGATCACCCGCTGGAAATCGGTCGCATGCTGCAGGCCCACGCGCACGTCGCGGTTGTCCAGGCCGGGTTTCTGCGTGTTGATGTACAGTCCGTAGGGCGGCCGCGGGATGTCGTTGTAGAACTGCGTCTTCGTCAGGAAGCCGCGCGCGTAGGCGGGCCGGTCGTTCGCGCCATACCAGTAGC
>JBIISU010000043.1:0-7407 GCA_044340815.1 Opitutales bacterium
CTCGACGCAGCACTCTGTACTCTGCACTCCGTAATCTGTACTCCGTCGGAAGGATACACCTCGTGCCCTCCTGCCCTCGTGCCCTCCAGTCCTCTTATCCTCCCGTCCTAGAACCGGAAGCTCGAGCTGACCTCGAAGACGGCGGAGACGATCGCGTAGGCGATGAAGGCGACGAACGAGAAGGCGGCGGTGAGGACGGCGGCGGAGATGGTCTGCGAGACGGCCCCGAGCCACTTGTCGAGCTGGGCGCGGTAGGAGCGGGCGATGTCGCGCAGGCCGGGCGCGAGGTTGCCGGTCTGCTCCGAGATCGCGATGCGGTCGAGCAGGAGGTCCTCGAAGTAGCCGGTCTTGGCCAGCGCGCGGGAGAGGCTCTCGCCCTCGAGCACGCGGTCGGTCGCGGTGTGGAGCTGGGCGCGCATGGCGCGGTTCGGGGCGGTCTTCTCGGCCAGGCGGAGCGCTTCGGCGGTGGTGATGCCGTTCTCCAGCAGGACCGCGAGCGTGTGGCAGAAGTTCAGCACGGAGACGCGCTTCACGAAGGTGCCGGCCAGGGGGACGGTCAGCAGGAACTCGTCGGTCTGCAGGCGGCCGGCCTCGGTCTGCCGGAGCTGCCGGATGACAAGGGCGCCGATGGCCACGCCCAGCAGGCCCAGCGGCCCGACCCACTTGAGGACGTCGGCGAACCAGATCAGCAGCTTGGTCGCGAGCGGCAGCTGGCCACCCAGGGAGTCCAGCAGGGTCTTGATGCGCGGCAGGAGGAACAGGACGAAGAACGTGACGACGAAGAGGGCGACCACGCAGATGAAGCTCGGGTAGGCCAGGGCCGCCACGATCTTGCGGCGGAACTCGCGCTGCTCGGTGGCGTGCGTGATCAGGCGCTCGATGACGTCGAGGATGTTGCCCGTGGCCTCGCCCGCGGCGATGAGGTTGATCGTCTGGCCGTCGAAGACGCGCGGGTAGGCGGCCATCGCCGCCGAGAGGTTCTGGCCTTCGCCGAGGCGGCTCCACAGGCCCGCGCACAGCGTGCGCAGCGGTCCCTTCTGCGTCCGGTTCGCGAGCATGCGCAGCGCCTCGCCGGCGGACATCCCGCTGCGGACGAGGTCGGCGATGGATTCGAGGAACGGCAGCAGCTGCTCGGCGGTCGGCTCGGGGTCGGCGCCCGCGGCGGCGCCCGCCTGGACGTCGCGCTGGGCGCGCCCGGCGGCCCCGCTCTCCGTCACCGCCAGCGGCCGGAGCCCGCGCGCCTGCAGGCGGCGGAGCGCCTCGCGGCGGTTGGGGGCCTGGATCACGCCGTCGGCCGCCGCGCCCTGCGCATCGCGCGCGCTATAGTTGAAGGCGGGCATCGCGCGTCACTCGTTGGAGCTCAGGTTGCGCACCAGCTCGTCGAGCGAAGTCAGGCCGGCCGTCACCTTCTGCCAGCCGGCGCGGGCGAGCGGACGCATGCCCTGCTCGATGGCCTTGTCGGTCAGCTCGCGGTTGGAGACGCGGCCGACGATGAGGTCGTGCAGCGGCTTCGGGTGGAAGATCTCGAACACGCCGACGCGGCCGCGGTAGCCGGTGTTGCGGCACTTGCGGCAGCCGACCGGCTGGCGGAGGGTCTTGATCCCCGCCAGTTCGGGCTCGCCCATGCCGAGGGCCTCGAGGGCGGGCAGCACGCGGGCGCGGTCGACGGGGACGTCCTTGGCGCAATCCGGGCAGAGCCGGCGCACGAGGCGCTGCGCGATGACGAGCTCGACGGCGGAGGCGACGAGGAAGGGCTCGACGCCCATGTCGACGAGGCGCGTGATGGCGCCGGGCGCGTCGTTCGTGTGGAGCGTGGAGAAGACCAGGTGGCCCGTGAGGGAGGCGCGGATGGAGATCTCGGCGGTCTCGAGGTCGCGGATTTCGCCGACCATGATGACGTCGGGGTCCTGGCGCAGCGTGCTGCGGAG
Source organism: Opitutales bacterium (assembly GCA_044340815.1). Taxonomy (GTDB): domain Bacteria; phylum Verrucomicrobiota; class Verrucomicrobiia; order Opitutales; family UBA953; genus UBA953. The sequence continues at coordinate 1,929 of JBIISU010000043.1, forward strand.
GGCGTTGGCGAACGTCAGGCCGATCTCGGCCTTGGTCTGCACCTGGTTGGCGCCGGGGACCTCGTACTCGATCGGGTCCTCGATGGTGACGATGCGCAGCTCGGGCGAGTTGATCTCGCGGAGGAAGGCGTTGAGCGAGGTCGACTTGCCGGAGCCGGTCGGGCCGGTGACGAGGATGATGCCGTGCGGGTAGTCGAGGACCTTGCGGACGAGGGCCTGCTCGTCGGGCGACATGCCGATGCGGTCCATGTCGTAGGCCTCCTTGCGCTGGTTGAGCAGGCGCAGCGAGACGGACTCGGCGTAGATCGTCGGGATGGTGGAGACGCGGATATCCAGGACGTTCTTGCCGTCGCGGAAGTTGATGCGGCCGTCCTGGGGGAGGCGGCGCTCGGAGATGTTGAGGCGCGCCATGATCTTCAGGCGCGAGATGATGGCGTCCTGGAAGCGCGCGAGGTTCTCCGGGAGCGGCACGGCCACGAGCAGGCCGTCGATGCGGTAGCGGATGCGGAGGTGGCCCTCCTGCGGCTCGAAATGCACGTCCGTCGCGCCTTCGGCGACGCCCTGGGAGAGCACGTCGGTGACGAAGCGCACGACCGCCGCGTCCTGGTCGGCTTCGCCGTCGGTCGCCGCCTCGGCCTGGACGGGCAGGTCCTGGCCCTCGTCGTCGAGGCTGCCGGAACCGACGCCGTAGTTCTCGTTGATCAGCTGCGCCACGCGCTCGGGCGGGGCGAGGAACCACTTCGGGCGGCGAGGGGTGAAGGTCGCGACCCAGTCCATCGTGGCGGCGTCCGGCGGGAGCGCGGTGACGAGGTTGAGGCGGCCTTCGGGCGCGCCGGCGAGGATCGTCGGGACCACCTGGGCCTCCGCGGCGATGCGGGCCGGCAGGACCTTGAGGCCCTCGGCGTCGATGGCGGGCTCCGCGAGCACCTCGAGGCCGGTGAGGCGGGCGAGCTCGGCGAGCAACGCGGCCTCGTCGAGGTTCAGCGCCTGGGCGAGCAGCCGGAAGCGGGCCTCGCGCGGGGCCTCCGCGAAGGCGGCGCGGGCCTCGTCGCCCAGCCGCTCGGCCAGGGCGCGCGGCAAGCCGTGCTGGTCTGCGGTGAGCATGGTCACTTCTGCGCGGGGGCGGGCGGGACGTAGGCCGGGACGACCTTGTCGACGACTTTCCGGACGTCCTCCTTCATGGGCGAGGCGTCGATGCGGCCGAGCGCGTCGAGGTTGTCCACCGCCGAATTGTTGAGCACGTACGGACGCAGGAAGATGACCAGTTCGGTGCGGGTATCCTGGTCCTTGGAGTTGCCGAGGAGGTCGCCGAGGAAGGGGATGGGACCGAGGCGGTTGGTCTGCTTGGTCTGCTGGCGGCGCTGGAGGCCGCCGAGGACGACGACCTCGCCGCTGCGGGCACTGACGAAGGAGTCGGTGGTGCGGCGGCCGATGATCGGCTGCTGGTTGCCGTCGAGCGTGACCTCGCCGAGGATGTCCTCGACCGACTGCGAGACCTGCAGCTGCACGGAGCCGTCCTTGCCGATGAGCGGCAGGACGCGGAGCTGGATGCCGATGTCGCGCTGCGAGACGGTGGAGACGACCTGGCCGGTGGTGCCGGCGACGGTGTTGCCGGTGATGACCGGGCGGGACTCGCCGACGAACAGGGTGGCCTCCTTGTTGTGGGTGGTGGTCACCGCGGGCACCGAGAGGATCTTGGTGTCGTTCTTGCGCGGGATGGTGTTGAGGGACAGGAGGCCCGACAGGTTGCCGTCGGTCGTGACGGTGGCCTGGCCGACCCCGCCCGGGCCGGCGACGGTGCCGCCGATCAGCGTGCCGTTGACGGAGACGAGCCGGCCGTTGTTGACGGTGGCGCCGAGCGCCGAGAAGCCGTTCTCGTCGTTGTCGCTGAGGGTGACCTCGGCGATGACGACCTCGATGCGCACCTGCGGGAGGACGATGTCGACCTTGTCGATGAGCTCATGGAGGAGGCGCAGGTCGTCCTTGGTGCCGGAGACGACGACCGAGTTGCTGCGGACGTCGGGGATCACGGTGACCATGTTGCTGAACTCGTCGGCGCCGTTCTGCTGGGTGGTGCCGGCGGCGGCCGCGGCGGCCGGGGTGGGCGCGGGCGCGGGCGTGGTGACGCGCGCGGCGCCGTTGGTGGTCTTGTTGCCGGCCCGGTTGGCGGCGGTGGTCTGGCCCGTGATGAGCTGGGTGATGAGGGTGGCGACCTCGGCCGCGTTGGCGTGGCGCAGGAAGACGACGTCGGTCTTGGTGTTGGGGTCCGAGTTGGTGTCGAGCTGCTCGATCAGCTTGTCGAAGAAGTCATGCTGGTCGGCGGACCCCATGAGGATCACGCGGTTGGTGCGCTCGTCGGCGGTGAAGCTCGTGCCGGTGCTGAGGCGGAACGGCGAGGCGCCGGCGGCGGCGGGCGTGCGCAGGAGGGCCGTCAGCTTGTTGACCAGGTCGACGGCCATCGCGTGCTTGAGCGAGTAGATCTTGGTGACGATCACGTCGAGCTGCGGGCGATCCAGCTGGGTGAGGAGCGTCTCGATCTTCTGCAGGTTGCTGATGGAGTCCGTGACGAGCACGGCGTTGTTGCGGCTGAAGAACACCGGCGGGGTGGCCAGCGTGGTGTTGAGCATGCCGGCGATCTGCGCGACGACCTCCTGGCCGTTGGCGTGCTTGAGGGTGAAGATCTTGGAGGCGACGCGCCCGCTGGCCGGCATGGTCAGGGTGCTGGCGGTCAGCAGCGTCGGGGACTCCGCCTTCGCGGTGAGGTTCGGGACGACCTTGAGGAACTTGTCGCCCTGCTGGATGACGGCGACGCCGTTGAGGCTGAGCAGCGTCTCGATCGCGAGGAGGGCCTCGTCGCGCGTGGCCGCGGCGGGCAGCGAGAGCGTGTAGAGGTTGGCCGGCAAGGCCTGCGGACGGAGGACCGTCTTGCCGGTCCAGCGCTGCAGGAGCTCGAGCACCTGGGCGACGGTCTCGTCGCGGAGCAGCACCGGGCCGACCTTGTCGGAACCGAGCAAACCGGGGGCGGGAGTCGCGATCGGCGCGGCCACGACCACCGGGGCGGCGGGCGGGGTGGCCGGCGCGGCGGGCGCAGCCGGGGCGGCCGTCTGACCGAGGAAGGTCAGGGGCAGGAGGAGACCCGCGAATGTGAGGCAACAAACGGGGAGCAGAGCCCGCGAAGCACGAGGGGACGAAGGGGAGCGATTCACTGGAGGGATGGGGTCTGTTGGGATAACACCGTTAAAAAGGATTTGTTCGACTAGTTTTCGGGGCTTTTACGCTTTTTTGACGATAAATAAAGGAGCATCGAGGCCCGGGCCGGGAAGCCTGGCTTTAGTGAACATTATTTCACCTTTTTACTTGCGTAATTCCCCTGTTTTGGCCTATTTACGGCATCAACCCCGTATGCGCGACGACATCCCCGAATGGCTTGGCAAACCCCCGCTGCGGGGCACGGACGAGTGGTCCGCCTGGCTGGAGAAGTGGCGCAACTACGCCCGGGCCGAGCTGCGCGATTCGGCCGCCGACGACCCGGACTTCGATTTCGGCCTGCTGACGACCGAGGAACGCTGGCGCGTGATCCTCAAACTGGAGATCCAACGCCAGATCGCCCAAGGCATGGCCGGGGACCGCGCCCCGATTCCCTCGGTCCGCCGGATCAGCGACCTCGCCCACGCCGGGGTGGTCGCCTGGCTGGTCGGCCATTCGGTCAAATCGCAGATCCCCGACGAGCCGTTCCGCCGGGCCACCGACTGGACCGATCAACGCCTGACCCCGCGGCGCCGCAAGGTCGCGCACGCCATCCGCTACGGCTTCCTCGCCGGGATCGGCGGCGAACCGGCGGCGCCCGGCAACCCCGAGGAAGAATACATCGCGGCCTACGAGGCGGCTTGGGAGACGGGCAACGCGCTGGCCATCGAGAACGATCCGCGCGGCTGAACGCCCGGGGTTGCGGTCGGGACGCGCCCGGGCAGAGTCTCGGGCCAACGCTTTCATGGAATACGTCACTCCCCTCCTCCTGGTCATCGTGCTCGGCGCGGTCGCCTTCCTCATCCTGAAGTCCGGTCGGCCGGCCGAAGCGGGCGCCGACCCGGCGAACGCCGCCCTCCTCGAGGAGACGCGTCGCCAGCTCGCCGCCGTCAACGCGGCGCTGACCCAGGAGCGGGCCGCGAAGGAAGCCGCGCTGACGAAGGCGTCGGGCGCCGAGGCCGCCAAGCTGGCCGCGCACCAGCAGCTCACCGAGTCGGCCCAGACGCACGAGCGGGCCGTCGCGCAGCTCCGGGGCGACCACCAGAAGGCCTTGGCCGACGCCGAGGCGCGCTACACCAAGGCCCTCGCGGAACTGCGCCTGACCTTCGAGAAGACCAGCACCGACGTCCTGAAGGGCATGGCGCCGGACGTGACCAAGGAGGTCGCGAACAAGGTGGAGCCGCTGATCACGCAGGTGAACGCGGCCCTCGAGAACTACCGCAAGGCGATGCAGCAAGGCCTGAGCGCCCAGGACCAGTCCCTCACCCAGGTGAAGGAGCAGATGGCCCGCATCACCGAGACCACGGCCGCGCTCGCGACCAGCACGAGCGACTTCACCTCCGTGCTGAAGTCGGCCCAGCACCGCGGCAAGTGGGGCGAGCAGACGCTGCGCAACGTCGTCGAGGCCGCCGGACTCAGCCCGCATTGCGATTTCGCCGAGCAGGTCTCGCAGGACGACGCGCGCCCCGACCTGATCGTGAAGCTGCCGGGCAACCGCTGCCTCATCATCGACTCCAAGGTCCCCGAGTTCGACGTCGCCATCGCCGACCAGGCCGCGCCCAACCGTCGCGAGCTCGTGGCCGCCCATGCGGCGAAGCTCAAGAAGACGATCCGCGACCTCGCCGCCAAGGACTACCCGGCGACCCTGCGCAAGCTCGGCGTCCAACCCTTCGACCGGGTCGTGCTCTTCCTGCCGGCCGAATCCCTCCTCAGCACCGCGCTCGAGGGCGACAACGACCTCATCATGGCCGCCGGCCGCGAAGGCATCCTCATCGCGACGCCCGCCACGCTCATCAGCTTCCTGGGCGCGATCAACCTCACCTGGCAGCAGCACGTCCAGGCCGAGAACGCCGGCCGGATCGCCACCGAGGCGACGGAGCTGTACGACCGCCTGATGAAGTTCACCGAGCATTTCGCGAAGGTCCGCAAGGGCCTGCTCGCGGCGTCGGAAGGTCTCGACGCGGCGATCGGCAGCTACGAGAGCCGCATCCGTCCCCAGGGAGAACGTGTCCGCGAGCTCGGCGGCGCCGCCAGCCGCGAGGCCCTGCCGGAGATCGCCCCGGCCAACGCGCATATCCGCCGCCTCGAAGGCTCGGCGGAGTAGGCCGGAATTCCCTGCTGGTGGAGCCGATGAGGTTCGAACTCACGGCCTCGTCATTGCGAACGACGCGCTCTACCAACTGAGCTACGGCCCCAAACAGCAGGGAGGTCGAGGGAAACCAAGCCCCCGACC
>JBIISU010000044.1:0-7397 GCA_044340815.1 Opitutales bacterium
TGGAGCTCGCGCACGGCACGGACAACGGCATCCACCTGAACGAGAAGGGCTATCGGGCGCTGGCCGCCTCCTTCGCCCGGCAGCTCGGCTGGCGCGACGACGTCGCGGGCTGGGACGCCGAGACCAAGGCGCAGGGGGAACTGCGCGCCGAGATCCTCCGCAAGAACTCCCTGTTCTTCCACCGCAGCCGCCCCGCGAACTACACCTACATCTTCGGCTTCCGCCGGGGTGAGCAGGGTCGCAACGCCGTCGAGATCCCGAAGTTCGACCCGCTGGTGGACAAGGCCGAGGCCAACGTCATCGGGCTCTCCGCGGGCAAGCCGAGCGTGCTGCCGCCGGAGCCGAAGTCCGAAACCAAGCTCGCCGCGCTGCCGCCCCTGCCCAAGCCCGACTTCAAGCTCGAGCCGGGCCTGGAGATCTCGCTCTTCGCCGAAAACCCCTTCCTGGAGAAGCCGGTCCACATGAGCTGGGATTCGCTGGGCCGCCTCTGGGTCGCGACCTCCAACACCTACCCGCAGGTCAACCCGGACGACCTCGGCGCGCAGATGGAAGGCAACTCCGCCAAGTTCGGGCCGTCCACGGGCAACGACAAGATCATCCTCCTCGAGGACACCAACAAGGACGGCGTGGCCGAAACCTCCCGCATCGTCGCCGACAAGCTGCTGATCCCCGCGGGCGTGGCCCCGGACGGCGACGGCGGCTGCTTCGTCGGCGCGAGCACCGAACTCCTGCACCTGACCAAGCCGGGCGCGGACGGTCTGCTCGCCGAACGACGCATCGTCCTCAGCGGCTTCGGCACCGAGGACACCCACCACATCATCCACGGGCTCCACTGGGGCGTGGACGGTCGCCTCTACTTCCACCAGACGATCTACATCCACTCGCACATCGAGACGCCGTGGGGCCTGATCCGCGCCAACTCCGGCGCGGCCTTCGCCTACGACCCCGCCCGCGAGCGCCTCGAAGTCCACTCCAAGGGCCTCGTCAACGCCTGGGGCCTGCAGGAAGACCTCGCCGGCCAGTCCTTCCTCACCTCCGGCGCCGACGGCAACGGCGTGAGCTGGGGCTTCCCCGGCGCGGTCCTCAACGCCACCGAAGGCGCGCGCCGCACGATCAGCAGCATCAGCCCCGGCTCCTACCCCAAGTTCTGCGGCCTCGAGATCGTCCAGAGCCCGCTCTTTCCCGCCGAGTGGCAGGGGAACGCGATCACGAACGACTTCCGCGCCCACCGCATCGTCCGGTTCGCCTTCAACGATTTCACCGCCGACGCCAAGCCGCGCTCCGGTTACATCACCAAGGCGCAACCCGACGTCGTGCGCACCAGCGACGCCGCGTTCCGCCCGATCGGGCTCGCGATGGGCCCCGACGGCGCCCTCTACGTGGCCGACTGGACGAATCCCATCATCAACCACGGCGAGGTCGACTTCCGCGACCCGCGCCGCGACAAGCAGCGCGGCCGCATCTGGCGCATCGCCCCGGCCGGCAGCAAGCCGCTGGCGTGGACCCCGCTCGCCGGCCGCCCGACGGCCGAGCTGCTCGGCAAGCTGACTTCCCCGAGCCGCTGGGAATTCGAGCAGGCCCGCCGCGAACTGCTGCGCCTGCCGGCCAAGGAACTGTCCGCCGCGGTCGTCGCCTGGGCCAAGGATGACGTGTCCCGCCGGCACGCCGCCTGGCTGCTGAGCGGCCGCGTCGACCAGACCGCCGACCTTGTCGCCCTGCTCAAGGGCGCCGACCCGGTGAACGTGCAGGTGGCCCTGCGCGAGCTGGGCAAGGCCCACGCCCAGCTGCGCGACGGCGACCTCGCCCTGATCGGCGCCCAACTGCGCCACGCCAATCCCCGCGTGCAGCTCGAGGCGTTCCGCGCGCTCGCCCGCATCCCCTCGCCCGCCGCCGCGGAGCTGATCCTCGAGAACCTCCCGACCAACCCCGAGGACTCGTTCCTCGACTTCGCCGCCTGGACGAGCGTGAACGACACCGCCCGCTTCTGGCTGGCCGACCTCGCCGCGCACCCCGAGAAGGTCGCCGGCCGCGAGGCCAAGCTCGAGCGCGTCGTCAAGATCGTCGACCCCGTGGTGGCCGCGCCCTACATCAAGCAGCTCTTCGCCGGCCGCCAGCTGGACGCCGCCGGCACCGGTCCGTGGATCGAGCTGATCGGCCGCTCCGGCGGCGCCGCGGAACTGACCATGCTCTTCGCCGCGGTGACCAAGGAAGGCGCGCTGCAGCCGGCGGCCCGCGTCCGCGCCGCCGCCGCGCTCGTCGAAGCCGCCACGAGCCGCAACGCCCGCCCCGAGGGCGACCTCGCCGCGCTCGCCGCCCTGTTCAAGTCCGACAACCGCGACCTGCGCATCGCCGCCGTCCGCCTCAGCGGCGCCTGGAAGCTCGCGGCCTTCGTCCCGCCGATCGCGACCTTCGCCGGCCAGAACGCCGACGGCGGCTTGCGCGACCTCGCCTTCAAGGCGCTGCGCGACATCGGCCAACCCGCCACGGTCGCCGCGCTCAAGGCGCTGTCCGCGGAAACCCAGCCCCTGCCCGTGCGCCGCGGCGCCCTGATCGGGCTGTCCGTGCACGCCCCGGCGGAAGCGCTCCAGGTGCTCCCGGGCGTCTTCGCCCAACTGAAGAAGGATGAAGCCGTGCGCACCTGGCAGGAACTCTTCACCCACGCGGCCTTCGCGGGACGTCTCGCCAAGAAGTTCCCCGCGGACCTGAGCCCCGACGCCTACGCGGCCGCCCTGCAGGCCGCCCGCGGCATGGGTCGCGGCGGCAAGCCCCTCGTCGACGCGCTCACGCCCCTCACGGGAGCCAAGGCCGGCGCCCGCGATTACGCCGCGGAAGTCAACGCGATGGTCGCGGCCGTCAAGAAGGGCGCCGACCCGACCGAGGGCGAGATGGTCTACCGCCAGAACGGCTGCGCGCTCTGCCACGCCATCGGCGGCGCCGGCGGCAAGCTCGGCCCCGACCTCTCCAGCATCGGCGCGAGCGCCCCGCTCGACTACATCGTCGAGAGCGTGCTCAACCCCGCCTCCAAGGTGAAGGAAGGCTACCATGGCTTCGCCTTCACGATGAAGGACGGCAGCGTCTTCAACGGCATCCCCGCCCGCGAGACCGCCACCGAGGTCATCATCCGCCCCGGACCCGGCGTCGAACTGCCCGTGACCAAGGCCAACATCGTGAAGCGCGAGAACATCGGCAGCCTCATGCCCGCCGGCCTCGTCGATGGCCTCGCCTACGTGCCCAAGCGCAGCCTCTTCGCCTTCCTCGGCGAGATCGGCAAGCCCGGCCCGTTCGACGCCAGCAAGGCGAACGTCGCCCGTCTCTGGCTCTTCGACGACCAACCGCCCGGCGCGCTGGCGAAGTCCGCCGCGCCCACGCCGGTCTACACCCTGATCAACGGCCAACTGCCCAAGGCCTTCAACCCGGGCCGCCTCTACGCCAGCGCCCGCTTCACGGCCTCCGCCGCCGCGACGAAGCCGCTGCAGCTCGCCGGCGTGAAGGCCGCCTGGCTGGACGGCAAGCCGCTGGAACTCGCCGGCGGCGTGGCCAAGGCCGCCATCGCCGCGGGCAACCACACGCTCACCGTCGAGGTCGACGGCGCCGCGCCTTTCTTCCGGGCGCAGTGCGACGACGTCACCTTCCTCGGCGACTGAGCGACCGCCCATAATCCCGTTGCGAGCCCGCCCCGCCCAGGGCAGGCTAACCGCCACGATGTCGCTCCACCTCCCCCGCCCGGCCGCCGCCGCGCTCCTCGCCCTCCTCGTCGGCTGCACCCCCACGGTCGAGGGACCGGCCGAGCTCCGGGTCGTCGCCGAGGACCTGCCCCTGCGCCTGACCCAAGAGGTGGCCAAGCGCGCCACCGAGAACAGCCCGGCGCGCTTCGCCGAAGTCGAGCGGGACGTGCGCCACATGCTGTCGCGCCGCCTGCACCGCACGGCCGAGAACCTCCGCAAGCGCGCGCAGTACCTCGAGTTGCTGGGCCGCATCCATGCCGAGCAGGGGGACTTCGCCGATGCCGAAGCCGCCTACCGCGAAAGCGTGGAGGCGTGGCGCTCCATCGCCGACGCCGCCGACGCCGAAGCCTTCGCCAACGCCCTCGTCCAACTTGCGGGCATCCACTACCGGCTGAACGACTACGCCCGCGCCTCGGCCGGCTACGCGGAGGCCATCTCGCGGGAGGAAATCCGGCTGGGGGCCGACCACGACGACCTGCTCGGCTTGCTGAGCATCCGGGCCGGCCTGGAGCTCAAGCTCGGCCACGCCGCCGAAGCCGAGCGCCTGCTGCGCCGCCAACTCGAGACCATCGTGCGCATCCGCGGGGTCGACCGCCGGGAAGCCGCCTCCGTGATGGACCACCTCGCGGAAGCCCTCAGCCTCCAGGACCGCCGCACGGAAGCGGCGGAACTTCGCCAAAAGGCCAAGGAAATCCGCCGGAAGCTGTGCGACGAATGCTGAAAAGGGTAAACGCGATTCAAACGGCTGCCGGAGAGGGACTTGGCAAGCGCCCTGCTTGACGGTGGGGTATTCCTGGGCAGACCGCCTAGGGAACATATCTCCGCCGATTGGGAACTCATTTCCATTGCCCTGCCCCCCTTGACACGCACCCCTTGACAGCCGTGGCCCGTATTTCCCGCAGATCCATCGACGACCTCCGCCAGCGCGCGGACATCGTCGCGTTGGCGGGCGACTACACCCAGATGAAGCAGCGCGGGCGCGACTGGTGGGGCCTCAGCCCGTTCAAGTCCGAGAAGAGCCCGTCGTTCAAGGTCAACCCGGAGACGGGCCTCTGGTACTGCTTCAGTACGCAGCAAGGCGGCGACGCCTTCAAGTTGGTGATGGCCCGCGAAGGCCTGGACTTCCCCGAATCCGTCGAGCGCGTCGCCACCCGCTTCGGCTTCCAGCTCGAGTACGAGAACGGCGGGGCCGACGCGAACGAACGCTCGCTCCGGGGCCAGCTGCTCGAGATCCACGGCCTCGTGGCCGACTACTGGCGACGCTGCTTCCTGGAGGACCCGGTGCACGGCGAGTGGATCCGCGACTACTGGACGCGCACGCGCCGGTTCGACCTGGCGGTGGCCGACGACTTCGGGGTCGGGCTCGCGCCGGTGGACGACTCGAAGCTGATCGCCGGCCTGCTGAAGAAGGGCTTCACCAAGGAGGCGCTCGCCGGCACGGGCCTGTTCTTCGGGACCGACCGCATCCCGGACCCGGCCCGCTGGCGCTGCCGCTTCCGCGGCCGGCTCACGATCCCGATCCGCGACGTGCAGGGGCGCGTCATCGCCTTCACCGCCCGCCAGCTCGACATCACGCCCGCCGACGACCCCTCGCGCGAGGCCAAGTACGTCAACTCGCCGGAGACGGAGCTGTTCAAGAAGTCGCGCACCGTCTTCAACCTCGACCGCGCGCGCTCCAACCGCAAGGGCGACGAGCCCTTCATCCTCGTCGAAGGCCAGCTCGACGCGATCCGCTGCCACAGCGCGGGCATCCCCGGCGTGATCGCCGCCCAGGGCACCGCCGTCACCGAGGACCACCTGCAGCAGCTCCACCGCTTCTCGCAGCGGCTGCTCGTCTTCCTCGACGCCGACGCCGCGGGCCAGAAGGCCGCCCTGCGCCTGCTGCCGATCGGCCTCAAGGAGGGGCTCGACATCCGCTTCCTCTCCCTGCCGGGCGGCAAGGATCCCGACGAATTCTTCTCGACCCAGGACGCCTCGCAGTGGACCGCCCTCACGAAGACCGCCCGCAGCGCGATGCAGTTCTGCGTCCAGTCGCTGGTGCCCGAGGGTTCGTCCAACCTCCCCTTGGCGAGCCGCCTCTCCCTCCTCGAGACGCTCTTCCCCATCGTCCAGCAGGCCGGCGCCGAGGAGATCGTCCGCGAGGCCCTCAACGAGGCCGCCCGCCATGCCGGCATCGGCATCCGCGAGATGCACATGGCCTACGAACGCCACGTCGCGACGGTCGCCGCGCAACGCCCCGCCCTGCAGCTCGGTCCCGCGGATTCCCCCGCCGAACCCGTTGTCAAGGGGGGGGGCTTGACAACCCCCGAGGAGGACCTAGTCCTCTTCCTCCTTCGGCATGACGCCTTCTTCGTCCCAGTCGCGCAGGCCCTCCCGCTCGATTGGATCGACCAAGCCGGACGCGGAGGCCTGCTCCTGATGGCCCTCCTCAACGAGGCCGTCCACGGCCACTTCAGCGGCGTCCGCGAGGCGCTCAACGCGCTCGACGACGACCTCCGCACGGAAGCCGCCCGGCTCGCCGCCGGCTCCTTCAGCCCCGCCGAGCAGCCCGACGAGGTCCTGCCGCACGTGAACGGCATCCTCAAGTCCTTCCACGCCCGCCACACCCAGGGCCTGATCCGCTCGGTCGACGCCCGGATCGCCTCCGCCGACCGGACGGACGTCGCCGCCCTCAACGCCCTGCAGACCGAGAAGATCCGCCTGCGCAAGCTGCATGGCGCGCCCCCCTCCCTTTCCCTCTGACCCACCCATGCCCGACAAGAACGCGAAGAAGAACCCCGCCAAAGGCGCCAAGGCGTCCACCGGCAAGACGCCCGTGAAGGCCGCCCCCGCCAAGACCGCGGCGAAGCCCGACAAGGCCGCGGCGAAGGCGACCGCCAAAGCGCCGGTCCCGACCAAGCCGGCGACCACGGCCAAGAGCCCGGTCAAGGCGCCCGTCGCCAAGGTGACCGTCGCCAAGGTGACCGCGGCCGCCGGGAAGGTCCAGGAACCGAGCCCGAAGAAGGCCACCCCCGCCGGGAAGACCCAGCCGAAGCCGGCGCCCATCGTCAAGCCCGTGCCGGGCGCCAAGCCGCTCGCGACGCCGGTCGTCCCGAAGGGCGTGAACGAGAAGGTCCAGCAGCTCGTCAGCCTCTCCAAGAAGAACGGCTACGTGACGGTCCAGAACATCAACGAGGTGATCCCCGACAGCGCCACCGACCCGGAACTGATCGAGAACATCATGAACATCCTGGACAACCTCGACATCAAGCTCCTCGACGAGGACGAGGTCGAGGCGTTCATCAAGAAGGTGGAGGACTCCGAGGAGGAGGCCTCGCGCACCGTCCCGGCCGACGCGCCGTACGACCCCTTCAACGTCTACCTCAAGCAGATGGGCCACAAGCCGCTGCTCACCCGCGAGCAGGAGGTCGAGATCTCCAAGCGGATCGAGGACGCCGAGCTGCGCGCGCAGGACTTCCTTTTCTCCATCTGGCTCACCCTCCCCTACCAGCTCGACCTGGCCCGCAAGGTCCAGCGCAAGGAGGAGCGCTTCGACAAGGTCGTCATCGACAAGAAGGTCGAATCCCGCGACCGCTACTACAAGGACCTGGAGAAGGTCATCAAGGACTGCGAGACCCTCGAGAAGGACCTCGGCAAGAAGTGGGAGAAGGTCCTGGAGTGCAAGGACGACGC
>JBIISU010000045.1:0-7324 GCA_044340815.1 Opitutales bacterium
CGGCGAGCTCTTCCGCGGTCACCAGGCCGCGGGCCCGCAGGTCCGCGAGGTCCAGCAGGTAGGGGTTGCCGGCGAAGACGGACAGCGCCTGGTAGGGCGAGTCGCCGTAACCGGTCGGCCCCAGCGGGCAGACCTGCCACCAGCCGAAGCCGGCGGCGGCGAGCGCGTCGACGAAACTCCGGGCGGCGGCGCCCAGGGAGCCGATCGGACCGGTCCCGGGCAGCGCCGTCACGTGCAGCAGCACGCCGGCGGTGCGCCGCGGGAAGGCGCGGCAACGGAACTCGGCCGGCGCCACCCGGGGCGCCGGGGCGTCGTCGGGCGCGGGGCGCGGGGTCATCTCAGCGGTCGAGTTGGAGGTGGTGCTTGGCGCGGAGGCCCTGCAGCCATTCGTCCACGGCTTCCTTCATCGCCACGACGCGCACGCGGTTCTCGACGTCGGCGAGGACGTCCGGCTCGCTCAGCGGCGCGGCGCCGCGCGGTCGCCAGCCTTCGCGCCGCAGGATGAACCAGACCGGCTTGGCGCCGGGGATGTCGAAGCGCAGCGGGGTGGAGACCTGTTGGTCGGCGAGTCCGCGCAAGGTCGTCACGATCCGCTCCGTCAGGTTGGCCACGCTCAGCCAGCCGGCGTCGCCCCCGCGGGCCGCGTAGTCGTCGGAGCTGACCAGCTTGGCGAGGTCGGCGAAGGTCTCGACCTTCGTCCCCGCCGGGACCGCGACCTTATGCTTCGCCAGCAGCGCGGGCATGCGCTCGGGGTGGGCGGCCGCCTCGGCCCAGTCGGCCGCGCGGAGCGCCGCGGCCTCGGCGGACTCGGCGGCGCCCTGCGTCACGGCGATCTGGCTGAAATGCACCTGTTCGTCGCGCGTGAACAGGTCGATGTTCTTCTCGTAGAATTCCTTGCTCCGGCCGGGCCCCACCTCGGTCGCCGTCCGGCGGATGTTGCCGACCATGTAGTCGAAGATGATGCGGTCCTCGATGAACTTGCGGTAGGCGAGCGGCGTCAGGCCGGCGGCGCGGAGGGAGGCCACGAAGCGGTTGCGGTCCCCGGCGTAGTCGCGGCGGATGGTCTCGTCGATGTCGAGGTCGATGTAGGAGGCGGGCAGGCTGCCGCGCTCCGCCTTGAACTCCGCGATCACCAGCTGGCGGTCGGCCATGCTGCGCAGGGATTCCTGGCTCGCCCGGGCGAGGGTGGCGAAGAATTCGGCGTCGGACTTGGCGCTGGCCCGGGCCTGGCCGGCGATGGGCTCCACCTGGCGGCGGACTTCCGACAGGATGATGGGCGTGCCGGCCGCGATGCCCACGATCTTGTCCTGGTTCGTCTCCGACCAGCGTTGGGCCGCGGTCTCCTCCAGCGTCGGCTTGCGCAGCTGGGCGTGGGCGAGCGCCGCGGTCAGGAGCAAGGTGGCGGGAAGGAGGCGTTTCATCGGCGGGCGGGCTCGGGAAGCCGCGACAGGAAGCCGCGGATTTCCTTCAGTTTCCGCAGGGGGTCCTTGACGGTCAAGCGGGGAAAGCGGTTGCCCACGAGGATCGGTTCGGGCGGCCGTCCCCGCCGAGCCTCCAGGCAACGGAGGGTCGCCCCCTCGGTCGCCACCGCGACGACGTCCCGCGACTCGGCGAGGCAACGGATTTCGGCCAGGCCGAGCATGGCTTCCGCCTCGGGCGGCAGCCGGCCGTAGCGGTCGCGCAGCGACGAACGGAGCTCGGCGACCTCCGCGACGTCGAGCGCCAGGGCGATGCGCCGGAAGGCCTCGAGGCGCAGCCGCGTCTCCGGGATCCAGTCCGACGGCAGGGTCGCCGTGAGCAGGGCGACGTCGCCGTGGCCCCCGCGGACCTCCTCCACGCCGAGGATGGCCTGCGTGTGGTCGATGAAGTCCAGCCGCACCTCGCAGCGCTCCACCGTCGCGCCCGCGTCCCCGCGCAGCTTGGCCACGCTCCGCCGGAGGAGCTGGCAGTAGAGGTCGAAGCCGACGTTCGCGACGTGGCCGCTCTGGGCGGCGCCGAGGATGTTGCCCGCCCCGCGCAGCTCGAGGTCGCGCATCGCGATGCGGAAACCGGCGCCGAGCTGGTTGTATTGGCGGATCGCCGTCAGGCGCCGGCCGGCCGTCCCGACCAGCGCCGCGTGGCGATGCAGGAAGAGGTAGGCGTAGGCCTGCCGGTTGAAGCGGCCGACGCGTCCGCGCAGCTGGTAGAGCTGCGCGAGGCCGAAGCGGTCGGCGCCCTCGATGATCAGCGTGTTGCAGTTGGGGATGTCCAGGCCGGTCTCGATGATCGTCGTGCAGACCAGGACGTCGTGCTCGCCCGCGACGAACGCCGCCATCACCTCCTCGAGCTCGCCCGCGGCCATTTGGCCATGGCCCACCACGATGCGCGCCTTGGGCACGAGCGCGGCGAGGCGTTCCGCGACGCCTTGGATCGTCTCGACGCGGTTGTGCAGGTAGAAGACCTGGCCGCCCCGTGCCAGCTCCGCCTTCACGGCGTCGCGCACCAGCGCCTCGTCGTAGCCCCGGACGATGGTGCGGATGGGCAGGCGCTCGCGCGGCGGCGTCTCGATGACGCTCAGGTCGCGCGCGCCCACGAGCGCGAGGTAGAGCGTGCGCGGGATCGGCGTCGCGCTCATCGCGAGGACGTCGACCTCGGTGCGGAGGCGCTTCAGGCGCTCCTTGTGGCGGACGCCGAAGCGGTGCTCCTCGTCGATGATGACCAGGCCCAGGCGGGCGAACGTCGTCCCGTCGGAGAGCAGCGCATGCGTGCCGACCACGATGTCGACGGTCCCGGCGGCGGCGCGGGCGCGGACGGCGGCCTTCTGCTTCGCGGTCCGGTAGCCGCTGAGCAGCTCGACGGACACGGGCCAGCGCGCGAGCCGCTCCCGGAAGCTCGCGTAGTGCTGCTGGGCCAGCACGGTCGTCGGCGCCAGGATCGCCACCTGGCGGCCGCCGAGCGCGCACTTGAAGGCCGCGCGCAGCGCCACCTCCGTCTTCCCGAAGCCCACGTCGCCGCTCACGAGCCGGTCCATCGGCGCCGGGCGCTCCAGGTCGGCCTTCACGTCGGCGATGGCCCGCGCCTGGTCGGGCGTCTCGCGGTGCGGGAAGGAACGCTCGAACTCGCCCATCCACGCGTTGTCGTCGTCGCGCGGGTGCGCGATGCCGGGCTTCGCCGAGCGCTCGGCCTGCAGGGCCAGGAGCTGCGCGGCGAGGTCGGCGGTGGCCTTCTCCGCCGCCTTGCGCGACCGCTCCCAGCCGCCCCCGCCGAGCTTGGAAAGCTTGGGCGGCGTCCGGCCGAGCCCGACGTAGCGCGAGAGGAGGTGGGACTCCCGCACCGGGAGGTGCAGCATGGAGCGCTCGGCGAACTCGAGCCCGATGAAGTCCTCGGTGCGTCCCTGGTGTTCATGCGCCTGGATGCCGCGGAATAGGCAGATGCCCTGCGTCGCGTGCACGAGGGCCTCGCCTTCGGCCAATTCCCCGAAGTCGAGCGCGCGGCCGAGGGCCGCCCGGACGGTGGTCCGGCGCCGCGGCAAGGCGGCGAGCGGCCGTTGGCGCCGTCCGAAGAGTTCGCGTTCCGTCAGCAGGAGCAGGCCATCCTTGAGGAGTCCCCGCAGCCGGCCCGGCGCGAGGAGGATGCCGCCGCCGAAGCGGCCCGCGCACACGCGCGGGGCGAAGCCGCGGATCGCGGCGGCCGCCACGTCCGCGTGCAGCCGCTCCACCGAACCCTGGGTGTCGCCCGCGAGCAGGCAGGGCCGTCCGTCCTTCGCCAGGGCCGCCGCGGTGCGGAGGAGGGCGGGGCGCGCCGCCGCCCCGTCGCCCGCCGCCCCGATGAGCAGCGATTCCGCCGGCGTGCATTCGAGCGCCTCGGCCGCGTAGCCCGCCGGCGCTTCGTCCGTCTCCTCGAGCACCAGCTCCGTCGCCGCCGTCGCCCGGGCCGGCGCGTAGAGCGGATCGTCCTGGCAGCGGTCGACCACCACGACGAGGGCGTCCGCCGGCAGGTGGCGGCAGAAGGGGACCCCCGCTTCCGCCGCGGCCTCCCGCCGCGGCGCGCAGATCACCAGCCCCTCCACCTCGCCCTCGCTGCGTTGCGTGGCCGGGTCGAAGGGCCGGAGCGATTCCACGGTGTCGCCGAAGAGGTCCAGCCGCACCGGCATCTGGGCGTTGAGCGGGTAGACGTCGAGGATGCCGCCGCGCAGCGCGTACTCGCCGGGCTGTTCGCAGAGCGCCTCGTGGTCGTAGCCGAAATCCTCGGCGAGGCGCCGCGCGAGTTCCCGGAGTTCCAGCCGGTCGCCCTTCCGCAGGATCAGTTCGGCGCGCGCGGCGGCTTCGGGCGCGGGCGCGGGGCGGACCAAGGCGGCCGGCGTGCAGGCGACCAACAGCGGCCGCCGCGCGTCATGGCCCCCATGGCGCAGCGCCGCCAGCACGCCCAGGAGGTCGCAATCCGCCTCGAAGGACGTCACCGCCGCATCGGCTTCGGTGAGCGTGCGGGCGGTGGGCTGCGCCGCGTTCAGCAGCGTGAGCAGCTGGGCGGTCTCCTCCGCCAAGGTCTCGGCCGCCCCGAGGTTGGAGGCCACGAGCACGATCACCCCGCGGTCCGCGGCCTCGGAGCAGGTCACGGCCGCCTGGGCGTGCGTGGGCACGCCGGTCAGGGCTCGGCGTGGCGGGACGGGCATCCTTCCATCGAGCCGGGAAGCCCCGCAGCGTCAAACCCAACCCCTTACTCGAGCGCGGCGGCGGCGATTTCCTCCCAGAGGGCTTCCGCCTCGTGGGGCTTCCGCGCGGGTCGTCCGGCTTGGGCGAACCAATAGCGGGCGTTGCCGAGGTCGCCCTCCATCAGGTGGAGCAGCCCATGGATCCAGGAGCCCAGCGGCGTGTCGAGGTCCTGGGCGATGGCGTGCGCGGACTCCCAGTCGCCGCGGCGCGTGAACCAGAGCGCGCGGGCGGCCGGCGAAAGTCCGGCCGGCGGAGCGGCGTCCGTCCGGGCCGAGGCGCTCAATTGAGCCGGGGTCATCCGGCTAAGCTGGCGCTCGCTGGCCAACCGGGCAACAAAAAGGGCCGCGTTCGCACGCGGCCCTGTTCGGAGGAATCCGGACGGATTACTTGGCGGCGGCGACGGAGAGCGCCTTGCTCTTCGCGTGCTTCGACACCTCGACGGAGACGGCCTTGCCCACGAGGTCCTTCACGCCATCGGCGCCCTTGGTTTCGGGCGTCAGGGTGATCTTGGCGGCCTTGCCTTCCTTCGGGGTGATGGTGAGCTCCTTGGTCTTCTCGTCGAAGGACTTCAGGGTGCCGGTGGTCGTTTCGGTCACGCCGCAACCGGCCTGGGCGGAGGCGGCGAGGGCGAGGGCGGCGAGGATGGTGAGGAGGTTCTTCATGGTGGGATTGGGTTGAGGAGTCCTTTGTTGGCGATATCCCCCGGGAAAGGCAACCCGACAATGGGGTTGAATCCCCCGACCCCCGACCCATCTTGCGGGAATGGTCGGGCATCCTCGCCTCATAAGAAGCTTATTTGTGGGTTTTGCCTGCCTTTTCGCGGCTTTGGCCGCGGCGCACTCCATCCCGGAGATACCCGTCCATGGCCGTTTCCAGGCCGACGGGACCGCGGAGATCTCGATCGAAATCAATCCCCGCTCCTGGGCGCCCTCGCCCGCCGAGGCCCCTTCGCTCGAGCAGCGCGCTTGGGCCCGGATGACGCCCGAACAGCGCGCCGAGCTCCTCCGCCAGGCCCGCGAGCACGCCGCGAAGGTGGTCGAGTTCACCTTCGAGCCGCTCGGCCGGGTCAAGCCGGATTTCGAATTCAGCTTCGGCGCCGAGGACGGCAAGCCGCTGTACAAGCCGGATGATGCGGTCGTCATGGTCGGTCGCTGGAAGACCCGGGTGCCCGCCGGCATCACCGGCTGGCGGATCCGCTCGCTGCCCGGCCACAAGGTCTCGGTCCTCTTCCTCAACACCCTCGACGGCGTCCCGCATCCGCGCATCGAGACGCTCTTCCCCGGCGAGGCGAGCTTCACGCTCGAGCTCGCCGGTCGCGCGGCGCCCGTGCCGGCCGCGGGCGCCCGCCCGGAGGCTTCCGCGGGCTGGGCCGTCTTCGTCAATTTCCTGCGGAGCGGCTTCGTCCACGTGCTGCCCCACGGCCTCGACCACATCCTCTTCGTGCTGGGGCTGTTCCTGCTGAGCCGTTCCTGGCGCCCCGTCATCACCCAGGTCACCGCCTTCACCCTGGCGCATTCGCTCACGCTGGCCCTCGCCGCGGCGGGCTGGGTCCATGCCCCGGAAGCCGTCGTCGAGCCGATCATCGCCCTCAGCATCGCCTGCCTCGCGCTGGAGAACCTTTTTCGTCCGCGCTACACGCGGTGGCGTCTGCTTGTCGTCTTCATCTTCGGCGCCGTGCATGGCCTGGGCTTCGCGGGCGGGCTCGCCGACAAGCCCATCCCCGCCGACGCGTTCCTCGCCGCCCTCACCGGCTTCAACGTCGGCGTCGAGGGGGCGCAGCTCGCCGTCATCGCCCTCGCCTTCGCCGCGACCTTCTGGGTGCGCGACGAGGAGCGCTACCGCCGCTGGGTCGTGGTGCCGGCGTCCGTGGGCATCGCCCTCGCCGGCCTGTGGTGGGCGGCGGAGCGGATCTGGTTCTGACCGGCTTGGGCGTGACAGCCGCGGCCGCCTCGGTTGGACTGTCGCCATGCCCCGTCTCCTCTGCTGCTGGTTCGCGTTGACCCTCCTTGCCCGGGCCCAGTCCGCGCCGGCCGGCGGCGAGGCCGGCCTGCTCGGTCATGGGCCGGCGAAGTATCGGCTCGATCCGGCCTGGGCCAAGGTCGACCCCGCCGTCGCGCCCATCGTCAACGCCCACGCCTTGGCGGAAGGCAAGGATGGTCGGATCTTCCTCGTGACCGACCACCCGAAGAACGACTTCCTCGTCTTCGAGAAGGACGGGCGCTTCGTCCGCGCGATCAGCGCGGGGCTCGGCGGCGGGCATGGTCTGGAGATCTTCGAGCGGGATGGCGTCGAGTACCTGGTGCACGTGGACTCCGGCTGGCACATGGCCGCGGAGGGCTGGAACCCTTCCGCGGTGGAGGGGCGCATCACTTTGCTGACGACCGACGGTAAGGTCGTGCGCAAGTTCCCGACGCCGAAGGAGCTCGGCCTCGGCGCCGGCAAGTTCATGCCGTGCGATGTCGCCTGGACGCCGGCGGGCACGCTGCTCGTCGCCGATGGTTACGGATCGAACTTCATCTACGAATTCTCCCTCGAAGGCAGGTTGCTCAAGAAATGGGGCGGCCCCACGAAGGACGCCGCCAACCTCAGCAATGCGCACGGCATCTCGATCGACGCCGCCGACCCGCGCGGCC
>JBIISU010000046.1:0-7269 GCA_044340815.1 Opitutales bacterium
GAGGGCGGGGACATCCTCGTCCTGGAGATGGGCGAACCCCTCCGGATCGTCGACCTCGCCCGTCAGCTCATCGAACTCAGCGGCTTCCGGCCCGACGTCGACATCGAGATCAAGATCGTCGGGCTCCGCCCCGGCGAAAAACTCGTCGAGGAACTGCAGCTGGAGGGGGAACATTACCGCCCCACCACCCACCCGCGCATCCTGCGTTTCGTGGGCGCCCGCCCCGACCACGCCGCGCTCGACCGGCTCCTGGCGGACGTGCGCGCCCTGCTCCCCCTGGAGCGGGCCGCCTGCAAGCAGGGCCTGCGGGTGCTCGTCCCCGAGTACGTCCCGTACGTCGACTAGGTTTTTTCGGTTCGGGCTTCACAGCCGGACCGGGACGGACACGCTGGGCGCATGGCCCGTCCTTCCACCACCGCGCCCGTCGTCGGCATCATCATGGGCTCCCAGTCCGACTGGGAGACGATGATCCATGCCGCGGACACCCTCCGGCTCCTGGGGATTCCCTTCGAGAGCGAGGTCGTGAGCGCGCACCGCACCCCGCTCAAGCTCAAGGACTATGCCCTTGCCGCGAAGAAGCGCGGGCTGAAGGTCATCATCGCCGGCGCCGGCGGCGCCGCGCACCTGCCGGGCATGGCCGCCGCGATGACGGTGCTGCCGGTCATGGGCGTCCCCGTACAGTCCAAGGCCCTCGACGGCATCGACTCGCTCCTCTCCATCGTCCAGATGCCGGCCGGCATCCCGGTGCACACCTTCGCGATCGGCCGCGCCGGCGCGATCAACGCCGCCCTCGGCGCCGCCGCCATCCTGGCCCTGAACGACGTCGCCCTGGCGAAGAAGCTCGACGCCTACCGCGCGAAGCAGACCAAGGCCGTGCTCGATAACCCGATCCCCGGCCGTCAGGGCAAGCGGCGCTGATCATGGAGCGACCTTTGATGCCAGGCGGGACCCTCGGGATCCTCGGGGGCGGCCAGCTCGGCCGCATGTCGGCGATCGCCGCCCGCCGCCTCGGTTACAAGGTCCGCACGTTCGACCCTGCGCCCGGAGCCTGCGCCGCCGCGATCGCCGACGAGCACGTCACCGCCGATTGGGGCGATACCGCCGCGCTCACGCGATTCGCGCAAGGCTGCGGCCGGATCACGCTCGAGTTCGAGAACATCCCGCCCGCGACCGTCGAGTTCGTCGCCCGGAACGTGCCGAGCCATCCGTCGGCCAACGTCCTGGCGATCTGCCAGAACCGCCGCCGCGAGAAGGAGTTCCTCCGCGCCGCCGGCATCCCTTGCGCGAACTTCGCCGTGGTCTCCTCGCTCGACGAGCTGAGGGCCGCCGTGAAGGCCATCGGTTTCCCGTGCGTGCTCAAGACGGCGGACTTCGGTTACGACGGCAAGGGCCAGGTGAAGCTGCCGACCGCCGAGGCCGACCTCGCCGCCGCGTGGGCGAAGATCGGCGGCGCCGTGGGCGTGCTCGAAGCCTGGGTGCCGTTCCAGATGGAGATCTCCGTCCTCGTCGCGCGCACCGTCGACGGCCGCACCGCGGTCTACGACCCGGCCGAGAACATCCACCGCAACCACATCCTGCACCTCTCGCTTTCGCCGGCCCGCCTCGCCGAGGCCACCGCCGCCGAAGCCCGCGCCCTCGCGCTGAGCATCGCCGGCCAGATCGGCCTCGTCGGCCTCCTCGCCGTCGAGATGTTCGTCCAGGACGGCCGCATCGTCGTCAACGAGCTCGCCCCGCGTCCGCACAACAGCGGCCACCAGACCTTCGACGCGAACGAGACCAGCCAGTTCGAGCAGCATGTCCGCGCCGTGTGCGGCCTGCCGCTCGGCGGCACCAAGCCCCTCGCGCCTTCCGCCATGGTCAACCTGCTCGGCGACGTCTGGCGCGACGGCCAGGAGCCCGACTGGACCAAGGTCCTCGCCGATCCCTCCGCCAAGCTGCACCTCTACGACAAGGGCAAGGCCGCGCCGGGACGCAAGATGGGCCACATCACCGTGACGGCGCCGACGCTCGAAGAGGCGCTGCGCCGCGCCGAGGCGCTGCACGCGTCGCTCTGACCGATGACGGCCCTGGGGTGGCTCTTTTGGGCCAACATCCTGATCCTGGTGCCGATCGGTTTCGGGACCTTGCTCCGGCCGTCGTCCACGGACCAGGGCGTCTTTCCCGAGAGCGCGGGATGGCGTACGTTGGTCGGTTCGCTCTGGCTGGCCATCCTCGCGATGTCCGTGCTCGGCGTCCGTCAGCCGGAGGCGTTCCTCTGGCTGCTGGTCTTCCAGGTCTTCTACAAGTCGGTCTGGTTGATCGCTTACGTCCTGCCGCGGATGCTCGCCGGACGCAGGCGCGAAGTCCCGGCGGGCATCACGCTGAGCTTCCTGGTCATCGTGCTCGTCTGGCCCTGGTTCATCCCTTGGCGCCAGCTGTTCGCCGCGCCTTGATCAGTCGAGCAGGTCCGGCTTGCGCGTGAAGAGCGCCACCGGGATCTGGCCGAGCGAGAGGAAGAGGAGGATGGCCTGGAAGACCGGGAGGCGCGCCTTCTGGTGCTGCGCGGCCGCGAGGTAGTTCTTCGCCATGACTTCCGAGATCATCGCGAACGCGAACAAGAGCGACGCGACGGAGAGGATCGCGAAACCGAGCCACCAACGTCGGTCGGACGTGGTCCGCTGCCAGGGCGTCAGGAGCAGCGCGGCGTACAGGAAGAAGAACCAGCACTCCACCTGCAGCGCGACGGGGAAGGTGACGTAGGCCGGATTCCAGCGGGGCGGAATCCGCCAGGGGCCGAGCGTGAAGCCCCCCAGCAGCTCGACGAGCCCGAGGGCGACGCAGAGCGCGGCGAGGGCCCATGAGGCACAACGCGCATACCGTAGTCCCCGGGCCGTCTTGGTTTCCATCCCGGGAGGGAAAGGGGGAATCGGCCGACCCGCAACCTTCCTCCGCGGTTCAGAGCGGGCGGAACAGGGCGACGTCGCTCCATTCGCCCATCACCCGGCCGTCGGTCGTCGTGGCCTCGCCCCAGGCGGCCTTGGCCTTGGCTTCGAAATGCTCCCGCACCGCCGCCTGTTCCTTGGCGAGGATCCCGCTCAAGGCCAGAACCCCGCCCGGGTTGACCGAGTCGACCAGGTTGTCGGCGTAGATGCACAGCACGTCGCTGATGATGTTCGCCAGCACCACGTCGGCGCGCCCGGTGAGCTTGAAGCCCTCCTCGAGCCCGGCGTGGTGGAAGACCGCCGAGCCCTCGGCCAAGCCATTGTCGACGCGGTTGGCGATGCTCACGCGCACCGATTCCGGATCGCGGTCGAAACCGGCCACGCGGCCGCAGCCGAGCCGGGCGGCGGAAAGCGCGAGGATGCCCGAACCACAGCCGGCGTCGGTCATCGAAACCGTCGCGGCGGGATGCGTCGCGAGGAAGTCCATCATCCGGATGGCGCACAGACGGGTCGTCGGGTGGTCGCCCGTCCCGAAGGCCAGGCCGGCGTCGAACCAGATCACGGCGGCGTCGGCGGGTACGGGGTGTTGCCCGCGCATCCAGGCCGGCACCCAGTGCAGACGCCCGTGGTCCCAAGGCTTGAGATGCTCCTTGTACGCTTCCTTCCAGTCCTTGTCGGCCAGGGTCGTCGACTCGTACGTATCCGGCAGTTTCTTGAAGGCCTTTCGCAGGTCGGCCCAGGCCTCGTCGGCTTCGGTCTTGGACTCGAAGTAGCCCATCACGAAATGCGGCTTCCCGGGTCCCTCATGGAAGAGCATCCAGGAAGAGCGGGTCAGTTCGCAGAAATGGTCCTCCAGCGGCTGGACCATGTCCTCGTGGATGGGGCACTTCAGTTCGATCATCGGGGAAGGGTCTCGCTCAGGCGGGCGATCACCGCGGGCAGCAGCGCGTGTTCGGCCGCGTGGATCTTGTGGGCGAATGATTCCAGGGTGTCGTCGGCCGCGCGGGCGACCCGGCTCTGGCCGAGGTGGGCGCCGCCGTCGATCTCCGCGTTGACCCAATGCACGGTGCAACCGCTCTCCGGCACGCCCGCGTTCCAGGCCTGGCCGATGCCGTCCAGCCCGGGGAAAGCGGGGAGCAGGCTGGGGTGGAGGTTGATGATCCGCCCCGCGAACGCCTCGAGCAAGGGGGCCTTGATCACGCGCATGAAGCCCGCGAGTACGACGAGGTCGACGCCGGCCGCCCTCAGGTCGTCCGCCCAGGCCTGCTCGCGTTCGGGCGCGAACTTGGTCTTGAACGGACCGGTATCCAGGAACCGGGCGGGGACGCCGTACTTCGGGCCGAGCTCCAGCATCCGGCAGGTCGGGACGTCGCACCAAAGGCCGACGACTAGGGCGCGGCCCAGGCGACCCTCGGCCTGCGCGCGGAGGACCGCCTCGGCGTTGGAGCCGCGACCGGAGCCAAGGAGGGCGACGCGCATGGGTGCACGCTGTCCGCCCCCGCCTCGCCTGCAAACGGATTTTCGTCGCCCGAGAAAATCGAAATCAACCTTTGAACCCGCCGGGATTCGGGAAAGGATGGGCGCGCTTACCCTTCCATGGATCGCCGCGCCTTCGTCCGTCACTCCGCCCTGGCCTCGCTGGGCGCCGCCTTCCTCGCCGGGTGTTCGGCCGGAGCCGGCGGTGGCGCCGTCAGTCCGGCTCCGACCGCCCCCGCGCCCGCGACGCCGAAACCACCGGTCCCGACCGGCCGGACCGTCCTGGGCATCGACCACTTCGCCGCCCAAGGCTTCGGCGCGCTCAAGGGCCTCCGCTGCGGGCTCGTCACGCACCGCGCCGGCCGCGATGGCGCCGGCCAACGCACGGCCGACGTCCTCGCGCGCGCCCCCGGCGTCCGCCTGACCAAGCTCTTCGGTCCGGAGCACGGCATCGACGGCACCGCCGCGGCGGAGATCGTCGTCAAGCACGCCAAGGATGCGCGCACCGGCCTGCCGGTCTATTCGCTCTACGGCGCGACGCGCCGCCCGACCCCCGAGATGCTCGAGGGCCTCGATGTCGTCGTGGTCGATTTCCAGGATATCGGCTCCCGTTCCTACACCTACATCAGCTGCCTGCGCCTCGTGATCGAGGCCTGTTTCTCGATGCCGCGGCCGATCCGCGTGGTCGTCCTCGACCGGCCCAACCCGCTCGGCGGCGAGAAGGTCGACGGCCCGTTCCTCGACCGCAAGTGGCGCAGCTACGTCGGCTCCTATGAGATGCCGTACGTGCACGGGCTCACCATCGGCGAGATCGCCCGCTGGGCCGTCGCGACCCCGGGCGTCCTCGACCTCGACGAGGCCACGCGCCGCCGCGGCTCGCTGGAGGTCATCCCGCTGCGCAACTGGTCGCGCGCCCGGACGTGGGACCAGACCGGCCTGACCTGGGTGCCGACGTCCCCGTTCATCGCCACGCCGCAGGCCGCGCTCGGCTACGCGATGACCGGCCTGGGTTGCCAGCTCGGCGAGTTCACGCACGGCGCCGCCGGTCAGCAGCCGTTCCGCTTCCTCCGCGCCGGCCGGCGCAAGTCCGCCGAGATCGTCGCCGCCCTCGGGCAGGCCGTCCCCGGCCTCACGCTCGAGCCGCGCACCTTGGCCGACGGCACCCAGGGCGTCTACACCACCGTCTCCGATTGGGCCCGGTTCAAGCCGTGCGCGATCTCGCTCCACATGATGCGCCAAAGCTGCCTGTGGGATCCCGCCAACCCGTTCGCGCGCGCGACCGGCACCCAGCGCGACCTGTTCATCAAGCACACCGGCAGCGAGGCCTTCTTCGAGGAGCTCCGCCTGAAGGGGGCCCGCGTCGACCTCGCGCGCTGGCAGGCGAAGTGGGACGCGGACGCGGCGGCCTTTCGGGTCCGCACGGCGCCTTACCGGCTCTACGCCTGATCAGTAGGCGCGGCCTTCGCGCTTCTCCCAGTAGTTCATGTAGGCGCGGTTGAGCACGCCCAGCCCGCCGGGGGTCGGGTAATCGCCGGTGAAGTACCAATCGCCGCGGCTCGTCGGGCAGGCCCGGTGCAGCGACGCGATCTTCTGGAAGACCAGCACGAGCTCGCCCTTCCAGCCGGACTTCACCGGGTAGACGAGTTCGGCGGCCTTGGCGGCGATCTCCTGCTCGGTGAAGGCGTCGTAGATCCGCTTCACGTGGTTGCGCATCCCGGTGGTCGGGAGCTTGGCCTGCGCGGCGCAGTCCTCGTAGACCTCGCGCAGCAGGTCGCCCATGCCGCGGTCCTTGCAGAGCGCGACCGCCGCCTGGAAGGCCAGGAACTTGCCCATCTCGGACATGTCGATGCCGTAGCAGTCCGGGTAGCGGATCTGCGGGGCCGTCGAGGCGATGACGATGCGCTTCGGGTTGGGGCGCGCGAGGATGCGCAGGATCGATTGGCGCAGGGTGGTGCCGCGGACGATCGAGTCGTCGACGCAGACCAGCGTGTCCCCCGCCTTCACCGTGCCGTAGGAGATGTCGTACACGTGCGAGGCCATCTGCATGCGGTTCTTCTCCTGGGAGATGAACGTGCGCAGCTTGACGTCCTTGTGGGCGACCTTCTCGCCGCGCGGCCAGCCGCCGAGCACGAGGCGGTCGATGGTGGCTTCGTCGAGCTTCCCGGCCCGCTGGGCCTCGATCAGCTGCTCGCGGACCTGCGAGCGGCGGCGGAGGCGGAGCTCCTCCATCAGGCCGTACCAGGCGATCTCCGCCGTGTTCGGGATGTAGGAGAAGATCGCGTGCTGATGGTCGTCCTGGATCAGCGCCAGGACCTCGTCGGCCAGCGCGGCCCCGAGCGCCTTGCGTTCAGCGTAGATCTCGGGGTCGTTGCCGCGCGAGAAGTAGATCCGCTCGAAGGAGCAGTGCCGGCGTTCGCCCGGCGTGTGCACGACCTCGACCGAGTGGCGGCCGTCCGCCTTCATGATCAGCGCGTGGCCGGGCGGGAGCTCGTGCACGTCCTCCTGGGCGACGCCCACGATGGTCATCAGGGCGACGCGCTCGGAGGCGACGGCGAAGAGGTCCTCCGTCTGCACGTACCAGCACGGCCGGATGCCGTTGGGGTCGCGCAGCACGAAGGAGTCGCCGTTGCCGATGAGGCCGGCGATGGCGTAGCCGCCGTCCCAGTGCTTCGCCGCCTTGCGCAGCACGTTGCCGACGTCGAGGTGCTTCGAGATCTCGTCCTGCACGGCCATGCCGCTCAGGCCCTGGTCCTTGAACGCCTTGAAGAGCCGGTCATGCTCCTCGTCCAGCCAGAAGCCGATCTCCTCGAGGATGGACTGCGTGTCCGTGGAGTAGATGACGTGGGCTCCGCGCTCGGTGAGCGAGCTGTTC
>JBIISU010000047.1:0-7125 GCA_044340815.1 Opitutales bacterium
GAACTGCTCCTCGATCTCGGCGATATGCCGGTGGCCGGGGAGGCCGTAGGCCTTGATCGAGCCATCGCGCTCGGAGAAGAGGAAGGCGACGTCGGCCTTCTTGCCGGCGCCGGAGACGCCGCTGTAGGAGTTGATGACGACCTGGCCGGGCGCGGGCTTGAGCAGGCCGACGCGCAGGAGCGGGATGAGCGGCACCTGGATGCTGGTCGGGTAGCAGCCGGGGCAGGCGATCAGCCGGGCGGCCTTCCAGGCCTCGTCCGTCTGCAGTTCGGGGATGACGTAGCGGGCCTGCGCCGCGAGCGCCGGCGCGGGGTGGTCATGGCCGTAATACTTCTTGTACAGGGCGAGGTCGCGGAGGCGGAAGTCGGCGGAGAGGTCGAGCACGCGCTTGCCGGCGGCGACGAGCGGCGCGGCGTATTCGGCGGCGACGCCGTGCGGCAGCGCGAGGAACCAGACTTCCACGTCGGACTTCGCGCACTCCTCGGGGGAGGAGGCGGAGAACGCCAGGGCGGGGTCGACGATGCCGCGCAGGCGCGGGAGCTCGTCGGCGACGGCCTTGCCGGCCAAGGTGCGGGAGCAGACGGCGGCCAGGCGCACGCGCGGATGCCGGGCGAGCACGCGGACGAGCTCCTCCCCGGTGTAGCCGGAGGCGCCGACGATGCCGACTTTGGTCAAGGGGGAGGTCATGGCGGTAGGATGGCGGTGGGACGTGACGAATTGATGGGCGGAGGAGGGAAACTGGGCAACAAAAAGGCCCCGGGGTGCCGGGGCCTTCGTCGTTCCTGTCTCGGGGCGGTTTAGCGCTTCGAGAACTGGAAGCGCTTGCGGGCGCCGGGGCGGCCGGGCTTCTTGCGCTCGCGCATGCGACCGTCGCGGGTCAGCAGGCCTTCCTTCTTCAGGGGGGCGCGCAGGGTGGCGTCCATCTTCTGGATGGCGCGGGCGAGACCATGGGAGATCGCCCCTGCCTGGCCGTTGGGGCCGCCGCCGATGACGTTCACGGTGACGTCGACCTGGCCTTCGAGACCCGCGGTGCGGATCGGGAGGGTGGCGGACTTCACGAGGGCCTCGGTGTAGAGGTACTCCTCGGCGGGCTTGCCATTGATGGAGATGGAGCCGGTGCCGCGGGAAAGGCGGACGCGGGCCGAGGCGGTCTTGCGACGGCCGACGGCGGTGATGGCGGGGGACTTGGCGCTCATTGACAGTAAGGTCGGGGATTAGCCCTTGAAAGGAACGGGGTTGGCGGCGGCGTGCTCATGCTGCTCGCCGGCGTAGACGCGGAGCTTGGTGAGCATGTCGTTGGCGAGGCGGTTCTTCGGGAGCATGCCCTTGACGGCGTGGGTCACGAGGAACTCGGGGCGCTTGGCGCGCATCGCGGCGGCCGTGCGGCGGTAGGCGGTGCCGACCCAGCCGGTGTAGAACATGTAGGTCTTGTCCTGCTCCTTGGCGCCGGTGAGGCGGACCTTGTCGGCGTTGATCACGATGACGTAGTCACCCGTGTCGACGTGGGGGGTGTAGGTGGGCTTGTGGCGACCGCGGAGGATGTTGGCGATCTTGACGGCGAGGCGGCCCAGGACCTGGTCCTTGGCGTCGACGACATACCAGGTCTTGTCCTTGAGCTGCACGTTCTTGGCTAGCGTGGTCTTCATAAAGAGGGAAAGCGGGAACATGGGAAAGCACCCCCCTCCGTCAACACCCGAATGCGCCCCGGGGCCGGGAAGCCGGAAAATACCCAAAAACAAGGGAGGCGCGGCCGAAACCGCGCCTCCCGGGAGTCGCCTAGGCGAGGGGGCTTAGAACTTGAAGTTGGCGAAGACCTTCAGGAAGGTCGCCGAGTTCTGGACGAGGGCCTGGCCGTCCGTATTGTAGGCGAAGTTCACGCCGGCGCCGACCACGGCACCCTGGCCGATGGCGCGGGTGACGTCGACGGAGGCGCCGAGGTAGGTGTAGGCGTTCTTGACGTTGGTGCCGTTGCCGTTGGCGTCATTGGCGTCGGAGAGGCCCAGGTTGGCCTTGATCACCACGTCGAAGCCCGGGAGGCCGAGGTCGGCGCCCTTCAGGGTCTTGGAGGCGGCGAGGTCGATGGTGAACTCCTCGAGGTCGGTGCTGTAGTAGACGGTCGCGACCGGGGCGAGGGGGAGGGACTTGAAGGACTGGCCGATGTAGATCTCGCGGTTGGAGTCGAGGAGGCTGTAGCCGCTGGCGGACAGGGTCGTGAGGGCCGAACGGACGCCGGCGGAGCGCTGGACGCCGACGTCGAGGCGACCGAGGGCGTCGTCGGTGCGGGCACCGAGGACGTAGACGCGCTCGAAGTTGTCGGCGTTGAAGAAGCTGAGGTAGGCGGAGACGCCGGAGAAGCCCGGGATGTTGTACTCGGCGGTGATGTCGGACTGGATCAGGCCGTCGTTGTTGGAGCGCTCCTTGCCGCGGAAGACGTTCTTGCCGGACCAGGAGAGGCCGCCGCGGACCGCGAGGTCGGAGGCGGTCGCCGCGACGGGAGCCGGGGCGGACTGGGCGAAGGCGCCGGCGGTGAGGCTGGCGAGGGCGAGGGCGGACAGGGTGTGCTTCATGGTGATTTGGGAAGGCGGTGATTTCTGCCCCAAAAAAGGCCGATGGCAAGTCCCAAGCGGACCCGCCATCGGCCGGAAAGGCCCTGGGCTTAGGTTACATCGACGCGATGATCGCGTCGCCGAACTCGGAGCACTTGATCTCCGTCGCGCCCTGCATCTGGCGGGCGAAGTCGTAGGTGACGCGGCCACCACCGATGGCGCCGTTCAGGCCCTTCAGCACGAGGTCGGCCGCTTCGGTCCAACCCATGTAGCGGAGCATCATCTCGCCGGAGAGCACGACGGAACCCGGGTTGACGACGTCCTTGTTGGCGTACTTCGGCGCGGTGCCGTGGGTGGCCTCGAAGATCGCGTGGCCGGTCAGGTAGTTGATGTTGCCGCCCGGGGCGATGCCGATGCCGCCGACCTGCGCCGCGAGGGCGTCGGAGAGGTAGTCGCCGTTCAGGTTCAGCGTGGCGATGACGTCGAAGTCGGTCGGGCGGGTGAGCACCTGCTGGAGGGTGATGTCGGCGATGGCGTCCTTGATGACGAGGCCGGCGCCGGGCTTGCCTTCCGGGATCTTGCACCAGGGGCCGCCGTCGATCTCGACCGCGCCGAACTCGCTCTTGGCGAGGTCGTAACCCCACTTCATGAAGGCGCCCTCGGTGTACTTCATGATGTTGCCCTTGTGGACGAGGGTCACGGACTTGC
Organism: Opitutales bacterium; assembly: GCA_044340815.1. Classification (GTDB taxonomy): domain Bacteria; phylum Verrucomicrobiota; class Verrucomicrobiia; order Opitutales; family UBA953; genus UBA953. Next base: position 3,255 of record JBIISU010000047.1, read on the forward strand.
GCTTGTTGTCGATGGCGTACTTGATGGCGGAGCGGATGAGGCGCTCGGAGCCGGGGCGGGACACCGGCTTGATGCCGATGCCCACGGTGTCCGGCTGCTCGGCGCCGAAGCGGATCTTCTTAAACTCCTTCGGGAAGTTCGTCTGGATGAACTCCAGGGTCTTGCGGGCGATCTCCGAACCGGCCTCGAAGTCGATGCCGGCGTAGATGTCCTCGGTGTTCTCGCGGAAGATCACCATGTCGACCTTGCCCGGGTTCTTGACCGGGGACGGCACGCCGGTGAACCACTGCACCGGGCGGAGGCAGACGTAGAGGTCGAGCTGCTGGCGCAGGGCGACGTTGAGGGAGCGGATGCCGCCGCCGGTCGGCGTGGTCAGCGGCCCCTTGATGCCGACGAGGTAGTCGCGGAAGGCGGTGAGGGTCTCCTCGGGGAGCCAGTTCTGCGTCCGGTTGAAGGCCTTCTCGCCGGCCAGGACCTCGAGCCACTGGATCTGGCGCTTGCCGGCATAGGCCTTGGCCACGGCGGCGTCCAGGACGCGCACCGAGGCGCGCCAGATGTCCGGACCGGTGCCGTCACCCTCGATGAAGGGGATGATGGGGCGGTCGGGGACGGTCAGCTTGCCGTTGGAAATGGTGATTTTGCCGGCGCCGGCGGGGATGGGGGTGCTCATGGTCGAGGTCCATAAGAAACCCCGCCCCGCCCCGCCCTTTCAAGCCTATATCGGGCGGGCCGCCCGGAAAAAGAAAAGGACCCCCTTGCGAGGGTCCTTGTGTAAACCGGGGGTGCCGGCGCCATCCATCCCGAAGGACGGAACAGTCTCAGAAGAATTACTTCTTCTTGGACTTGGTGGCCTTCTTGGTCGCCTTCTTAGCGGCGGCCTTCTTTTTAGCCATAGTTTTTTCCTTTTTTTGGATCGTTGTTGGGTTAGAGGGCAGCGCCTGAAGCGCCACCCTGACGATGCGCCCCACGCTCACCTGCGCCTGACGCGCCTGACGGGTGATTCGAGTGCGGAGCTCCGACGGTACGCGGAAAGAAACTTGGCGGGATCGAGAAGGCTCGAGCGCCGGGCGGGAGTCGGCGAAGCGGTCCAGCGCGTGCCGGATGACTTCGCTCAGCGTGGAGAAACCGGACCGATGCTGGAAGGCGACCGCCTCGGCGTGAAGCTTCGGGGGAAGCGACACGGTGATGAGACTTTCGCTCGGGGTTTCGGTTCGGTTCGTCACGTTGCGGTTAACTCTTGGTGTGAGTGATAAGCATAACTCTCGCTTGCGCAAGAGGAATTTTCAGGTAACGCGCGAAAGTTTTTTCGGCGTCGCGCGACGCGTTTCGTAAACACGAATTCGATACGCGTCGCCGCCGCGCCGACGACGACCGCGAGGTTGACCGTCGCGCGGCGCGGCGGCATCCTGCGGCGCATGAGCGGACATCACCACCACGGCCACGACCAGGCGGGCGCATGGCGGACGCTCGCCGCGCTGGCCCTCGCCTGCGGCCTGCTCGGCCTCGGCGCGCTCGCCACCGAGCTCGCGGCGGGGCCCGCCTGGCTGCGCGCGGCGCTGGCCGCGGCGGCCTGCGTCGCCGGCGCGTGGGAAGCCGCCGAGGAAGGCTGGCATGCCCTGCGCTGGCATCGGCGGATCGACGTCCACCTGCTCATGCTGCTCGCCGCCGCCGGCGCCTGGATCGTCGGCCAACCGCTCGAGGGCGTCCTCCTGCTCTTCCTGTTCGCCACCGCCGGCGCCATCGAGCACTTCGCCATGGACCGGACCCGCGGAGCGATCGACGCGCTGCTCGACCGCTCCCCGAAGCGCGCCCGCCGGCTCGGGCCCGACGGCGCGGAGGCCGAGGTCGCGGTCGCGACGCTCGTGCCCGGGGATCGGGTCGTCATCCTGCCCGGGGAGCTGGTCCCGGCCGACGGCGAGGTGCTGGAGGGCGAGAGCGCGGTCGATGAATCCACCCTCACGGGCGAAGCCAAGCCGGCCGCGAAGCGCCGCGCGGACCCGGTGGCGGGCGGCACCCTCAACGACTGGGGCCGCCTGGTCGTCCGCGTGACCCGGGCCGAACAGGACAGCGCCCTCCACCGCATCGTGAAGCTCATCCGCGAAGCCCAGGAGAGCAAGGCTCCCGCCCAGCGGGCGATCGACCGCTGGGGCGACGCCTACGCGATCTTCACCCTCTCCGCCTCGGCCCTGTTCCTGGTCGCCCTGCTGCTCGCCGGCCACCCCTTCCGGGACGCGGGCGACCCCGCCAACTCGTCGCTCTACCGCGCGATGACGCTGCTCGTCGTCCTCAGCCCCTGCGCCCTCGTGCTGTCGGTGCCCTCGGCGGTGCTGGCGGCCATCGCCGCCGGCGCCCGCCAAGGCATCCTCTTCCGGGGCGGCGCCGCCGTGGAACGCCTGGCGGACGTCGACTGCGTGTGCTTCGACAAGACCGGCACCTTGACCGCCGGAACGCCCGCGGTCGCCGCCTTGGAGGTCCTGCCGGCCTCGGCCGACCGCCGGCGGGCCCTCTCCGCCCTGCTCTCCCTGGAAGCCGGCACCACCCACCCGTTCGCCGCCGGCGTCGTCGCGGCTTGCCGGGCGGAGGGCGCCGTCCAGCAGGAGGTCCAGGGCTTGTCGAATTCCCCGGGCCAAGGGGTGGCCGGCACCATCGCCGGGGCGCGCTGGAGCGTCGGCACCCGCGAATTCACCGGCGCGCCCGAGATTCCCGGGGCCCCGGTCGCGGCCGGCGCCATCGTCAGCGAAGTCTGGGCCTCGGACGGGGCCGTCACCGTGCGCGCGACCTTGGTGGACGAGATCCGCCCGGGGAGCGGCCCCACCCTCGCCGCGCTGCACGCGCGCGAGATCCGCACGGTGATGCTGACGGGGGATCGCGAGGAGGCCGCCGCCGTGGCCGCCCGGCAGGTCGGCGTCCAATCCTACGGCGCCGCGCTCACGCCCGACGCCAAGATGGCCGCGATCCGCCGCCTCTCCGCCGAGGGCCGCGTCGTGGCGATGGTCGGCGACGGCGTCAACGACGCGCCCGGCCTGGCCGCGGCCGACGTCGCCATCGGCATGGGCGGCCGCGGCAGCGACGCCGCGCTCGAATCCAGCGACGTGGTGCTGGCCGACGACCGCATCGAACGCCTGGTCGACGCGATCGAACTGAGCCGGGCCGCCCGCCGGGCGATCCGCGTCAACATCCTGATCTCGATCGGCGCCGCGCTCGGGATGGCCGCGTACGTGGTCTTCCGGCCCGGCGTGCCGCTTTCGCTGGGCGTCGGCGTCCACGAGGGCAGCACCGTCCTCGTCTGCCTCAACGGCCTCCGGCTGCTGGCCCACCGCCCGCGCCGCGCGGGCTGAGGCAAGCAAAAGGCCTCCCGCCGTCGCCGGCGGAAGGCCCGTCGTCCGGCGGAACCGGCGTTCAGCGCAGCTCGCGACCGGCGCCGTCGAAGAGCTTGAACGCCTCGATGCTGTAGGTCGGGTCGGGCTTGGTGCCGATGCGGACCTTGCACGACTTCATGAGGTCGCGGAAGTACTCGCGGTCCTCGGTGACGATGCGCTCGAGGTTGATCGGGTGCAGGAGGATGTTGATCTCCAGCTCCTTGTCGGGGCCATGCTGCTCGCGGAGGCGGCGGATGACGCTGAGGAGCTTGCGCTGGATCTCGACCGAGACGGTCCGGGGGTTCTTGACGATACCGCGGCCCTGGCAATGCGGGCAGGCGGTGTACATCGAGGTCGTGTTGGACTCGGTGTGGCGCTGGCGCGTCATCTGGAGCACGCCGAGCTGGGAGATGGGCAGGATCTGATGCTTGGCCCGGTCGCCTTCCATCGCCTCGCGGAGGGCGTCGTAGACCTTCTTGCGGTCCTTCGGGTTCTTCATGTCGATCGTGTCG
>JBIISU010000048.1:0-7084 GCA_044340815.1 Opitutales bacterium
GCACCTTCGTCCACCCCGGTTTCTACGGTCTCAGCGGCTTCATCGGCGCCGGCCTGGTGTTCGCCGGCGTCACGGACTGGTGCGGCATGGGTCTGCTGCTGGCCCGTGCCCCCTGGAACCGCTGATAAGAGTAGTCAAAAGCCGGCGGACGGGCATCGTCCGCCGGGTATGCGCCTCGTCCTGCTCGCCTCCCTCGCGGCCTTCCTGGTCGGTTGCGGCTCCACTCCCACCCCGACGGAAAGAGGCCTCACCCTGCCGCCCGCGGGGCTTTGGTCGATCGCGGCCCCCGCCCCCGGGGAAGCGACGGCGGATGAGCCGCGGCTCTACATCTCGCAGCCCCGGCCGCCACTGGGCAACGCGCCGGCCGAGAAGCGGCTGGCGTTCCTCTTCCTGCCGGACGGACGGGTGCTGACGAACGCGAGCTACGCCGGCGGGGTCGTCGAATCGCCCGCCGCGTCGCTGATGAACACGGTGTTGCTCAAGCTCGAGGTCGGCAAGTGGTACGCCGGCCGTTACCAGATCGTCGACGGCAAGATCGTCGTCGAGGCCTACTGCCCTTCCTGGAAGGACCAGCGCTACGATGCCTGGGGCTTCCTGCATTTCGACCTCGCGATCACCTCGAAGACCAACCTCCGCCTGCTCGGGACACGCGAGAAGCACCGTCCCCTGAACGGCTTCGACGGTGAACCCAGCTTCGCGGGCCGCTCCTTCGTGCGCCTGCCGCTCGAAGGCCCGATCGCCATCGAGCAGACTTGGTGACCGCCGGGCGAGAAGGTCCCAAGCCCCGGCCCTTGATCTAAGCCTTCCCCAGCTCTTCGCCCCGCCGACGGGCGGCGAGCAAGGCCGAGGCGACGACCTCGCGGAACTTCCCGGCTTCGAGCGCGTCGAGTCCGGCACGCGTCGTCCCACCCGGCGAGGTGACCTGATTGCGCAGGGCCTCGGGAGTCTCGCCCGTGGCGGACAGCAACGCCAGCGAGCCGGCGAAAGTCTGGCGGACGAGCCACTTGGCCTGTTCCGGCGTGAAGCCCAGGCCGACGGCGGCCTGCTCGTAGGCGGCGACGTATTCGAAGAAGAAACCCGGACCGCTGCCGGAGACCGCGGTGACGGCGTCGAACATCGATTCGGGCACCTCGACGACGGCGCCGAGCCCGGCGAGGATCGCCTGCACCGTCGCGGCATCGGCCGGCGACAGCGTCTGCGCGGAGCAGAGGGCGGTGATACCCTGCCCCACCGCGCCTGGGGTGTTGGGCATCGCGCGGGCGAGCGCCCGGGCGCCCGGGAAGAACGCGCCGAGCTTTTCCGTCCGCGTCCCGGCGAGGACAGACAGCACGAGTTTACCGGCGGCGGGCGGACCGAAGGAAGGGTCGAGCTTGAGGAAAACCTGGGGCTTGCAGGCGACCACCACCGCATCGACCCCACGCATCAGGTCATCGGCGGAGGCGGCCAAGCGCACCCCGGTCTCGGCCGCGAGCTTTGGGGCGGACGCGCCGACGCCGCCGATCACGGCGATGTCCGCGGGCGCGCAGGCCCCGGAACGCAGCAGCCCGCGCACCATGGCCCCGGCCATCCGGCCCGCTCCGATGAACGCGAGCTTCATGGTCAGAGGGCGCGCACGGCGGCGTCGAGGACCTCGCAGGCTTGATCGATGTCCTTGCCCTCGTGGGCGGTCGAAAGGAAGGCGGTCTCGTAGGGCGAGGGCGCGAGGTACACGCCCCGATCGAGCGCGGTCCGGAAGACCTTGCGGTAAAGGTCGCCGTTGGAGGCGATGGCCTGGTCGTAGTTGCGGACCTTCTCCGCGTTGAAGAACAACGAGAACATCGAACCGACCTGCGGGACCTGCAGCGGGATGCCCTTGGCCTGGGCGGCGGCGAGCAACGTGTCGCGCACGCGTCGGCCGAGGACATCGAGGCGAGCATACGGGTCCAGCGTCTTCAGTTTGCGGACCGCGGCGAGTCCGGCGGCCATGGCGAGCGGGTTGCCGGACAGCGTTCCGGCCTGATAGACCGGGCCGAGTGGGGCGAGTTTGTCCATGATCTCGGCCTTACCGCCAAAGGCGCCGACCGGCAGGCCACCGCCGATGATTTTGCCCATGCAGACGAGGTCGGGCACGACGGCGTGCAGGCCCTGGGTGCCAGCGAGGGAAAGGCGGAAGCCCGTCATCACCTCGTCGAAGATCAGCACCGCGCCGTGCTTCGTGCAGAGCTCGCGCAGGCCCGCGAGGAAACCCGCGTCGGGCAGGATCAGGCCGACGTTCGCCGGGAAGGGCTCGACGATGAGGCCGGCGACCAGGCCGGCGTTGGCCTCGAAGAGCGCGGCGAGCGCCGGAAGGTTGTTGTACTCCGCGACGAGCGTATCGGCCGCGGTGCCCGGGGTGACGCCGGCGGAATCCGGGTTGCCCTGCGTGAGCGCGCCGGAACCGGCCTTCACGAGGAGGGAGTCGACGTGGCCATGGTAGCAGCCGGAGAACTTGATGATCTTCGGGCGGCCGGTGAAACCGCGGGCGAGGCGGATGGCCGACATCGTGGCTTCGGTGCCGCTGTTGGTCATGCGGACCTTCTTGACCGCGGGGACGCAGGCGAGGATCAGCTCGGCCATCTCGACCTCGAGGGGATTCGGGGTGCCGAAGCTGGTGCCGCGGTCGAGGGCCTCGCGGATGGCGGCGCGGATATCCGGGTCGTTATGGCCATGGATGGCCGGGCCCCAGGTGAGCACGAAGTCGACGAGCTCCTGGCCGTCGGCGGTGGTCAGGCGGGCGCCGTTCGCCGATTTCGTGAAGAAAGGGGTGCCGCCGACCGAGCGGAAGGCGCGGACCGGGGAATTGACGCCGCCCGGGATCATCGTGAGGGCGCGCTGGAAGAGTTGCTCCGAGGAATTCACGCCCTCTTGCGTATGGACGGAACCCCGCGGGGCAAGCGTTGAGCGTCGGCGACGGGGCTTGCGGTCCCTCGCCCATCGCTAACTTGGACGCGATGGGCAACGACATCGTGCTGACTTTCGCCACGGGCATGGCCGCCGCCCTCGTCCTGGGCTACCTCGCCCACCGGCTCGGGCTCTCGCCCGTCGTCGGCTTCCTGCTCGCCGGCGTCGCGGTCGGTCCGCACACGCCGGGTTTCACCGCCAACCAGCAGGTGGCCGAACAATTCGCCGAGATGGGCATCATCCTGCTCATGTTCGGGGTCGGCCTGAAGTTCCACCTCCATGAGCTTTTCGCCGTCTGGCGCATCTCCGTCCCCGGCGCGCTGCTGACCAGCCTCCTCACCACGCTGTTGACCTGGGTCGGGCTCAGCGCCATCGGCGTCGCGCCGAACGAAGCCCTGGTCGCCGGACTGGCGATCTCCGTGGCCAGCACCGTCGTGCTCATGCGCGTCTTGGCCGAGAACCGCGACCTCTCCACCCGCGCCGGGCACATCGCGGTGGGCTGGGTCGTGGTCGAAGACCTTTTCACGGTGTTGCTGCTCGTCGCCCTACCCGTCCTCGCCCAGGAAGGGACCGGCGACCTCGGGCGCCTCGCGGGCCCGCTCTTCCTCGCGGCCGTCAAGGTCGCGGTCTGCGCCACGCTGGCGATCCTGCTCGGCGGACGCGTCATCCCCTGGATGCTCGCCAAGGTGAGCGCGACGAAGTCCCGCGAACTCTTCACCCTCGCGACGCTCGCGCTCGCGCCGGGCATGGCGCTGCTTGCGGCGAAATTCTTCGGCGTCTCGATGGCGCTCGGAGCCTTCCTCGCCGGCCTGGTCGTGGGGCGTTCGCAGTTCTCGGCGCGCGCGGCGGCGGAGGCGCTCCCCTTGCGGGACGCCTTCGCGGTGCTTTTCTTCGTGTCGGTCGGACTGCTCTTCGATCCCGCGGACCTGGTCGAGCATCCGCTCCCCGTGCTCGTGCTCCTGGGCGTCGTGCTGGTCGGCAAACCGCTGGGGGCCGCCTTGCTCGTCCGGCTCAGCGGCGAGACCCGCCCGCTCGCCACGCAGATCGGCGGGGCCTTGAGCCAGATCGGCGAGTTCACGTTCGTGCTGGGCGCCTCGGCGAAGGCGCTGGGGCTGATCGGTCAACCGGTCTGGAACGGCCTGGTCGCGGCCTCCATGATCTCCATCGCCCTCAACCCGAGCCTTTACCGACGGCTCCGCCAGCGGGTCCGACGCGCGGCCAGCCGCCCGACGTCGGGTCAGGCGGTCGTCCGCGGCCACGCCATCATCGTCGGCTACGGCGACGTCGGCCGCCGCGTCCACGAGGAACTCCGGGCGCAGGGCGTGCCGGTCACGGTCCTGGATAGCGACATCGTCCTGGTGCGCGGCCTCCAGAAGGCGGGCGTCCGCGCCCTTTGCGGGGACGGCGGCTCGGCCGAAGTGCTCAACGAAGCCGGCCTCGCCGAAGCCAGCGCGTTGCTGGTCTGCTGCCCGATCGCCGAGCCCGGTCCCCTGCTGCACGGCATCGCCAAACGTCTGCCGCGCCTACGCATCGCCGTCCGCCTGACGGAAGGCATGCCGGGCGAACTCGTGACGGGCACCGACTTCACCGTGATCAGCGAGGACTCCTCGGCGGCCGGCGACATCACCGACGTCGCGACGGGCAAGGGCTGACGGGCGGGACGGAGCCGAAGCCGGGTCACATGATGACCACGGGGGGAGCGGCCGGGGCCTTCGTCGCCTCGGCCGGGGTGCTGGCGGTCCGCTGCGACGCTTCCGACTTAAGGACCGGCGCGGCGGACGCCGCGGCCGGCGCCGCGTTGAGCTTCGCCAGCTCCATCATGACCATGCCCGTGGTGCGCTCGCGGATCGCGTTCATCTCGGCGAGGATCGCCTCCTTCTCCGCCTCGGAGGCTCGCGACCAGGCGCGCTCGAGCTCATGGCGCCGATCGGTCAGGACCCGGTAGTCGGGACTCTGGGAGGCGTTCACGAAAGCCTGGCCGGCCTTGGGGTCGGACTCGCTGAGCAGCTGGCGCAGCCGGCGGCCCTCCTCGCGGAAGTCGGTGAAGCGGGCTTCCATGACCGCGGCGGCCGCGGGTTCCTGCTTCGCCGGAGTCGAGGCGGCCGGCGCCGTCCGCTCGCGCTTGGCGGGACGGACGGACGGCTCGGGGGCCGAGGCACGCGGGGTCGCGACCGGAGCCTCGACCGGGGCCGACGGGCGACCGGTGACGAGCCCGGAGACCACGACGATGCAGCCGACGATGAACAGCAGGATGAGGGCGACGGCGGACTTGTTCATAGGTGGGAAGACAGGCGAGCAGGGGGAAGGTTGCCCGGTGCTAGCGGATTTAGGCCCAAAACACAAGGGGCCGGGACCTCGCGGTCCCGACCCCGTTTCAGCCTGGAGCGTCGACCAGGCGCTTACTTCTTGTCCTCGTCGACGACCTCGAAGTCGCCGTCGACCACCTTGCCGTCCTTGGCCTTCTTCTTCCCCTCGGGGGCGGGACCGGCGTCGGCGCCCGGGGCGCCCGCGTTGGCTTCGGACTGCTTGGCGGCGTCGGCGTAGATCGCCTGCGCGGCCTCGCCGAGCGGGGTGAAGATGGCCTCGCGGGCCTTCTCGAACTCCTCGGCGGTGGCGCCCTCCTTCTTCAGGAGCTCCTGGCCTTCCTTGAGGGCGGCTTCGGTGCGGGCCTTGGTGTCGCCGGGGAACTTGTCGCCGTTGTCCTTGAGCTGCTTCTCGGCCTGGAAGATCACCGCGTCCAGCTGATTGCGGGCCTCGACGAGTTCGCGGGCGAGCTTGTCGTCGGCCGCGTGCAGCTCGGCTTCCTTGCGGAGCTTCTCGACCTCCTCCTTGGAGAGGCCCGAGGAGCCGGTGATGGAGATCTTCTGCTCCTTGCCCGTGCCCTTGTCGATGGCCGAGACGTGGAGGATGCCGTTGGCGTCGATGTCGAAGATGACCTCGATCTGCGGGGTGCCGCGCGGGGCCGGCATGATGCCGTCCAGCTTGAACGTCCCGAGCTTCTTGTTGTCCTTGGCCATCGGGCGCTCGCCCTGGAGGATCACGATGTCCACCGCCGGCTGGTTGTCGGCCGCGGTCGAGTAGACCTGCGACTTCTTGGTCGGGATGGTGGTGTTGCGGTCGATCATGGCCGTGGCCACGCCGCCCATGGTCTCGATGGAGAGCGTCAGCGGGGTCACGTCGAGCAGGAGCACGTCCTTGACGTCGCCCTTGAGCACGCCGGCCTGGATGGCCGCGCCGATGGCGACGACCTCGTCCGGGTTGACGCCCTTGTGGGGCTCCTTGCCGGCGAGGCCGCGGGCGATCTCGATGATCTTGGGCATGCGGGTCATGCCGCCGACGAGCACGAGCTCATCGACCTCGCTCATCTTGAGGCCGGCGTCCTTGAGGCAGGACTCGAACGGACGGCGCGTGCGCTCGGAGAGGTCGTCGCAGACCTTCTCCATCTGGGCGCGGGTGAGCGTGACGTTGAGGTGCTTGGGGCCGGAGGCGTCGGCCGTGATGAACGGCAGGTTGATGTCGACCGAGTTGGAGGACGAAAGGGCGATCTTGGCCTTCTCGGCCTCTTCCTTCAGGCGCTGGCGGGCCATCGGGTCCTTGGAGAGGTCGATGCCCTGCTCGACGCGGAAACCGTCGACGAGCCACTGGATGAGGCGCTCGTCCCAGTTGTCGCCGCCGAGTTCGGTGTCGCCGTTGGTCGCGCGGACCTCGAAGACGCCGCCGCCGATCTCGAGCACGGACACGTCGAAGGTGCCGCCGCCGAGGTCGTAGACCGCGATCTTCTCGTCGCCCTTCTTGTCGAGGCCGTAGGCCAGGGAGGCCGCGGTGGGCTCGTTGACGATGCGGAGCACCTCGAGGCCGGCGATGGTGCCGGCGTCCTTAGTGGCTTGGCGCTGCGCGTCGTTGAAGTAGGCGGGGACGGTGATGACGGCCTGCGTGACCTTCTCGCCCAGGTAGGCCTCGGCGTCGGCCTTCAGCTTGGCGAGCACCTTGGCGGCGATCTCCTCCGGCGTGAAGACGCGGGGCTTGCCGTCGACTTCGCACTCGATGGCGGCGTCGCCGTTCTTGCCCTCGACCACCTTGTAGGGGAGCTTGGAGGCGATGGCCTTCACCTCGCCGAACTTGCGGCCGATGAGGCGCTTGGCGGAGAAGACCGTGTTCTTCGGGT
>JBIISU010000049.1:0-7079 GCA_044340815.1 Opitutales bacterium
CGGCCCCATCAAGCGCCTCGGCAACGTCACCAGCCGCCTCAGCATGGCCGCGCCCGGCCTGGCTCGCCTCGAGGAGGTCCTGCGGGCCCGGAGCGAGGTCCCCGACGCCGCCGACGCCCGCCCGCTGGCCCGCGTGCGCGGCGACCTCGAATTCGTCGGCGTGAATTTCGGCTACGGCGCCGAGCCGGTGCTGGCCGACGTCACCCTGAGCATCCCCGCCGGACAATCCGTCGCGCTCGTCGGTCCCAGCGGCGCGGGCAAGAGCACCTTCGTCAACCTGGTCCCGCGCTTCTTCGACCCTCGGCAGGGCTTGATCCGCATCGACGGCCAGGACCTGCGTTCCGTCCGTCAGTCCGACCTCCGCGCGAACATCGCCCTGGTCTCCCAGGAGCCGGTCCTCTTCGACGAATCGATCCTCGAGAACATCCGCCTGGGCCGGCCGGCGGCGACCGACGCCGAAGTCCGCGAGGCCGCCCGTCTCGCCGGCGCGCTCGACTTCATCGAGGCCCAGCCCGAAGGCTTCCGGACCAAGGTCGGCGAGCGCGGCGGTCGCCTGTCCGGCGGCCAGCGCCAGCGCGTCTCCATTGCCCGCGCCTTCCTGAAGGATGCCCCGGTGCTCATCCTCGACGAGGCGACGTCCGCCCTCGACACGGACACCGAGCGCGGCATCCAGCAGTCGCTCGCGCTCCTGATGAAGGGCCGCACGACCCTGATCGTCGCCCATCGCTTCAGCACCATCCGCGACGTCGGCCGCGTGCTCGTCTTCGACGCCGGACGCATCGTGGCGGATGGCACGCGGGAGCAGGTCTACGCTTCCTCGGAGCTCTTCCGCCGCCTCTGGGACAACCAGTCCAAGAACCTGGGCTGATGCGCCTGCTGGTCGTCAAGTTCGCCAAACTCCGCGGGGCCCTCGCGACGACCGCCGCCTTCCGTTCCCTCCGGGAACGTCATCCCGGCATCGCAGTCACCTTCGTCACCTCGCCCGGGGCGGAGCCCGCCCTCGGCGGTTGCCCCGCCGTGGCCGAAGTCGTGGTCTGCGACCCGCGCGAAGGCGCGTGGCCGCTCCTCGCCCACCTACGGCGCCAGCGTTTCGACGTCGCCATCGCCTTGGGGGCGCACCCTTTGGCCCGTCGCCTCGTGGCGCTGAGCAAGGCCGGCCGGCGCGTCTGCGCGGGGCGCGCGCCCGCCTGGTGGCGGCCGTTCTACCACCAGCAGGTGTTCGGCCTGCCCGTCGACCCGCATGAGGCCGCGTGCGACCATGAGGTCTGCGCGCAGGCCTTCGGGTTCCACGCGGAGACGCCGGGCATGTGGTTCTCCTCCGCCGGCATGGAGGAGCACGGTTTGTTGGTCGAGCCCGGGCGGTTCGCCGTCCTCCATCCCGGCTCCTCCCACCCGGATCGCCTGCTCGCGCTCGACAAATGGGCGGAGGTCGCCCGGGAGCTGCTGGCGACCCGCGCCGTCGACCGCATCGTCGTCTCGGCGGGGCCGGTGGACGAGGAGCGCCTGCTGGCGGAGGCCCTCTGCGGGCTCATCGGTCCGGCGGCCATGGCCACCGGCGGTCGGCTCAGCTTCGCCCAGTCGGCCCGCTTGCTGAAGGACGCCCGCCTCTTCCTTGGCGTGGATTCCGCGATGCTCCAGTTGGCCGCCGCCGTCCGCACGCCCGTCGTCGGCGTCTTCGGTCCGTCCGACTACGCCCGGGCGCGTCCCTGGGGCACCTTGCACCGGGTCGTGCGCGTCGACACCACGCCCTTCGAGGGCGAAGCCCCGGCGGACCACCGCGCCCGCGTCCTGCGCGCCTTCGGTCGCATCACCCCGCTGCAGGTCGCGCGCGCCGCCGACGAACTGCTCCGCATCAGCGCCTGACGATGAGCCTTCCCGCCCACTACGACGCCGTGATCATCGGGGCCGGCATGTCCGGCCTCGCCGCCGCCGTCCGGCTCGGCATGTATGGCCGCAAGGTGCTGGTGCTCGAACGGCACAACGCCGCGGGGGGCCTCAATTCCTTCTACGCCCGCGGCCGGCGGAAGTACGACGTCGGCCTCCATGCGCTCACCAACTGGGTGCCCGAGGGCGCGAAGGGCGCGCCGCTGGTGAAGCTCATGCGCCAGCTCCGCATCCGCCGCGAGGAGCTCGACCTCTGTCCGCAGCTCGGCTCCCGCGTCGCGATGGCCGGGAAGAACCTCCGCCTGGACAACGATTTCGACCACCTGCTGGCCGACGTCGCCGAACAGTTCCCCGGGTCGGTCGACCGCTTCCGCGCGCTCGACGCCTGGATCGCCGGGCTCGACGAGGCGGCGCTCGAGGCGCACGGCGGTTCCGCCCGCGCCCTGCTCGACGAGCGTCTCGGCGATCCGCTGCTGCGGGACATGCTGCTCCTGCCGACCTGCTTCTACGGCAGCGCGCTCGAGGACGACATCGAGGTCTCGCAGTTCGCCATCATGTGGCGCTCGCTGTTCCGCGAAGGCTTCGCCCGGCCGTTCATCGGCGTCCGCCAGGTCATCCGCCTGCTCCTCGACCGTTGCCGCGAGCATGGCGTCGAGCGCCGGATGAAGTGCGGCGTGCGTTCGCTCGAGGTCCGCGCCGGCCGCGTCGCCGCCCTGGTCCTCGACGACGGCTCCGAGGTCACCGCGGAAGCGGTCTACTCCTCCGCCGGCGCGGTCGAGACGCTGCGCCTGCGCTCCGACGTCGCTCCGCTGGCCGGGGCCGCCGAGGTCGGCCGGCTGGGGTACGCCGAGACGATCGCGACCTACGAACCGGCGGCCTTCGCCGGCTTCGGGTGGCGGGATACGATCGTCTTCTTCTGCGACGACGAGCGGTTCCGTTACCGTTCGCCGGCCGAGCTGGTCGACCCCCGTGCCGGCGTCATCTGCATCCCGAACAACTATCGGTACGGGGAGGACCGGACGCTCGACGAAGGCTGGCTGCGGGTGACGGCGCTGGCGAACCACGATGCTTGGTGCCGCCTGCCGGAGGCCGACTACCTCGCGCAGAAGCAGGCTTGGTGCGCCCGCCTCAACCGCGTCGCCCGCGCGCACCTGCCGGCCGTCGCGGATGCCGTCCACGACGCGGCGTTGACCTCCACCGACGTCTTCACGCCCCGGACGGTGCGCAAGTTCACCGGGCACCTCAATGGCGCCATCTACGGCTCGACCGTCAAGCGGCGCGACGGGCGGACGGACGTCGCGAACCTCTTCCTCATCGGCACGGACCAGGGTTTCCTGGGCGTGACCGGGGCAATGTTGTCTGGCATTTCCATGGCCAACCTGCACGGTCTGAAGGCCTAGCCTCGCCCCATGAGCACCCCCGCCTTCTCGGCCGAACCGCGTCCCCTCTGGAAGGACCTGCTGCACCCCGCCGTCGTCGTCGGCGCCCTCGGCTACTTCGTCGACATCTACGACCTGACGTTGTTCATGACCGTCCGGGAGAAGAGCCTCAACGGCCTGGGCCTGGGTCACCTCATCACCGGCGCCCCCTGGTACCAGGACCTCCTTTCCTGGCAGATGCTGGGCATGCTGCTGGGCGGCATCTTCTTCGGCGTCCTCGGCGACCGCATGGGACGGCTCACGACGCTCTTCGGGTCCATCCTCCTTTATTCGGTGGCGAACATCGCGAACGGCTTGGTCGACAGTTTCGAGGCCTATGCCTTCTGGCGTTTCGTCGCCGGCCTCGGCCTGGCGGGCGAACTCGGCGGCTGCATCGCCCTGGTCTCCGAATCGCTGTCGAAGGAGCGGCGCGGCTACGGCACGGCGGTCGTCGCCACCGTCGGCGTCTTCGGCGCGGTCGTCGCCGGCTACATGGCCGACCATGTCGACGCCCTCGGCGCCCTGGTCGGCGCCGAAGGCTGGCGCATGAGCTACTTCATCGGCGGCGGGCTCGGCCTGCTGCTCCTCCTGCTCCGGGTGGGCGTCCATGAGTCCGGCATGTTCCACCACGCCAAGGAACACCGCGCGGAAGGCGACGTGGGCCGCGGCGATTTCCTCGCGCTGTTCACGTCCCGCGACCGCTTCCTCCGTTACGCCCGCTGCGTGCTGATCGGCCTGCCGACCTGGTACATGATCGGCATCCTCGTCCAGCGCGCCTCCACGGTCTTCGCGCCGGCGGCCGGCATCACCGGAGAGCCCGTGAAGACGAACTGGGCGGTCGCGGCCTTCTACCTCGGCCTGACGTTCGGCGACCTCGCCAGCGGCGTCGGCAGCCAGCTGCTCCGCTCCCGCCGTAAGGTGGTGGCCGGCTTCCTGGCCTTCAGCCTGGCCTGCGTCGCGCTGTATCTCTTCGGCGCCGACGGCTGGACCTCCGCGGCCTATTACCGGTTGATCTTCCTGATGGGGCTCGGCATGGGGTACTGGGCCCTCTTCGTCACGATCGCGGCCGAGCAGTTCGGCACCAACCTGCGCGCCACGGTGGCCACGACCGTGCCGAACTTCGCGCGCGGCTCGCTGGTCCTCCTCACCTTCGGCTTCACGCAGCTCACCGGCACCAAGGCGCAGCCGTTCCTCGCGCCTTCGCTGGCCGGCGCGGCGCTCGGCATCCTCTGCTTCGGCGCCGCCTTCTACGCCCTGTGGGGCATGGAGGAGACCTTCGGCAAGGACCTCGACTACCAGGAGAGGAAGTAGGCGTTACTTCTTCGCCGGCGCCGGCAGGTCCACCACGCAGCGGAAGCCCGCGTGGTTCGTGGAGGTCAACGGGTCGAGCCCCACCCGGGCGGTCGCGCGGTAGCGGAAGCAATAGCCCTCGTCGCACAGCCACGAGCCGCCGCGGATGACGTGCTGCCCGTAGCCCGTGCCCTCGGGGTCGAAGCCGATGACCGGCCCGGTCGGGTTGTCCTTCGGCGAGCGGCCGTACCATTCCGGCCCGTACCAGTCCTCGCACATCTCCCAGACGTTGCCGGCCATGTCGTAGAGGCCGTAGCCGTTCGGCGGGAAGGACTTCACCGGCGCGACGGACTTGAAGCCGTCCGCCCCCGTGTCCGTCGCGGGGAATTTGCCCTGCCAATGGTTGCACATGATCTTGCCGTTCGGACGTTCCTCGTCGCCCCACACGTAGGGCTTGTCGGCGAGGCCGCCGCGGGCGGCGAACTCCCACTCCGCCTCGGTTGGCAGGCGCTTGCCCGCCCACTTCGCGTAGGACTGGGCGTCCTTGTAGGTCAGGCAGAGGACCGGATGCGCGTCGCGCCCCTTGAGGTCGGACCCGGGGCCCTCGGGTTGCCGCCAGTTGGCGCCCACGGTGAACTTCCACCACGGCAGGCTGCCGACCCCGCACTGGAAGGGGTTGACGCCTTCCGTATGCTTGAAGAGCAGCGAGCCGCCCTTCAGCAGTTCGGGCGAGGGGACGTTGGGGAAGGTGCGCGGATCGAGGTCCTTCTCGGCCTCCGTGACGTAGCCGGTCGCCGCGACGAAGCGCGCGAACTGCGCGTTGGTCACCTCGGTCTCGTCCATCCAGAAGGCACCGACCTGGATGCGATGTCCGGGGCGTTCCTCCTTGTGCTTATCGTCGGCTTGGTCGGTCCCCATCGTGAACTCGCCGCCGGGGATCCAGACCATGCCCGCCGTGGGGCCGAGCGGCGCCGGGGCGGAGCGCGACAGGTGCCAGCCGAGGCCGACCAAGGGGAGCGCGATCAGTACCCCCGCGACCCAACGGATCGCGCGACGATGGCGTTCCGCGGTCGCGGTCAGGTCATCCGGGGCGGGGGAGGGCATCGAGGCATTGATACCCGCCGATCGGGCCGGGTCTACCCTTTGTTGGGGGAAAAGCGGACGGTCCCGCCTATCGCCTCGCCCTTCCGGCGGTTTTCGTCTTCATCCGCCCCGACCATGAGCTCGACCCAAGAAGAAGTCCTCCAGATTTTCCGCGATTCCAAGGCCTTGCTGACCGGCCACTTCGTGCTGCGTTCCGGCCTCCACAGCGGCCACTTCTTCCAGTGCGCGCAGGTCTGCCAGTACATGGACAAGGTCACCCGCCTGATCGAACTCCTCAAGCCGAAGCTGGCCGCGCACCCGTGCGACACGGTGCTCGCCCCGGCGATGGGCGGCTTGGTCGTCGGCCAAGAGGTCGCCCGCCAGCTCGGCGTCCGCTTCATCTTCGTCGAGAAGGAGAACGACAAGCTCGTCCTGCGCCGCAACTTCACCTTCCGTCCCGGCGAGCGCGTGCTCGTCGCCGAGGACGTCGTGACCCGCGGCGGTCGCGTCCAGGAGTGCCTCGAGATCATCCGCGCCCACGGCGCGCAGGCGGTGGCCGTCGCCACCTTGGTCGACCGCTCCGGCGGCCAGACCAAGTTCTCCGTCCCCTTCGTTTCCCTGCTGGAGCTGACCTTCCCGACCTACGCGGCGGACCAAGTGCCGCCGGCGCTGGCCGCCTTGCCCGCGACCAAGCCTGGTTCCTGACCTCGGCCGGGAGGGCGGGGTAGGCGGTTTTTCAGGCCGGCGGCGGGTTCCCCCGCGCCCGCCCGCCTTGTGCCTTGCACCCCGGCGGTCCCTTGCCTACGCCCAACCACCGCTTTCCATGGACCGTAAGAACCTCTTCCTCGCCCTCGCCTGTTTCGGCGGCGCCCTCGCCTTTTATATCTTCGGCACCCCTCGGCAGGCGCCCGCCCCGGCGGCGGCCCCCGTGCCCACCGCCGTGGCGCCCGCGACCACGCCCGCCCTGACCGGCTCCGGCGCCCTTCCCGGACCCGCCCCCGTGGCCGGCGCCCTCGATCGCGCCAAGGCCGCCCGCGAGGTCCTCGCCAACGAGTACATCCGCGTCACGTTCACCACCCGCGGCGGCGCCATCGAGCAGGTCGAGCTCCTCAAGGAGTTCGCCGACACCGACCGCAAGGAGAAGGTCGTCTTCAATCGCGGCAACCCCGACGCCGCCCTCACGCTCGTCATCGAGAATCGCGCCACCCGCGCCTGGGAGCAGGTCCTCGGGGAGTTCAAGGTCGCCGCGAAGACCAAGGACAGCCTCACCCTGGTCGGCACGCTGCCGGACGGCGGCAAGGTCGAGCGGACCTACGCCTTGGGCGCGACCGCGGAGCCTTACTCGATCCGCTTCACCACGCGCCTGCTTTCCCCGGGCGCCGGCGTCGCCGCCCCGGCCTTCGC
>JBIISU010000050.1:0-7035 GCA_044340815.1 Opitutales bacterium
TGCGCGGATCGATGGACAGCGGCCCGGTGGAACCCTTGCACCCGCCGATGCAGTTCACGCCGATGACGAAGAAGCGATCCGTGTCGATGGCCTTACCGGGCCCGACGAACACGTCCCACCAGCCTGGCTTGACGTCGTCCGGCCGGTAGCGGCCCGCCACGTGGTGGTCGCCGCTGAGCGCGTGGGGCACGAGGATCGCGTTGGACTTGTCCGGCAGCAACGTCCCGTAGGTCTCGTAGCGCAAGGTCAGGTCGGGCAGGACACCCCCCAGCTCCAGCGGGAAAGGCTCGGGCGAGTGGAAATCCTGGAAGGCGACCGGGCAGAGCTCGGCCTTGGCGGCAGGGGGCTGGACCGGGACGGCGGACATGGACCCGACCATCGAAAGGAGAGCCGGGAAGGTGGCAAGTGGCCATTCGGTGTTGCCACGTCATAAAGGCGCCCAAACCTAGGCCCATGCCTCATGGACACCGCCACGACGAGGGCTGCTGCGGCCAAGGGGCCCCCGGCCGCGTGGACGTCGCCCTGCGGCGCATGAAGGACAAGTCCCTGCGCGTCACCGCCCCCCGCCAAGCCCTGCTGCGCGTGCTGGACGAGGCCCGCCGCCCCCTGAGCGCCGAGGAGATCCATAACCTCGCCGGCGACGGTACGCTCGACCTGGTCACCGTCTACCGCAGCCTCGGCGCCCTCGAGGAAGCGGGCATCGTCCAGCGCCACCCGCTCGAGCGCGGACGTTCGCTCTACGCCCTGCCCGCCGCCGGCCATCACCACCACCACGTGATCTGCCGCCGCTGCGGCCGGATCGACCGGCTGCCCGGTTGCGACACCGGCGCGGTCGAGGCCGCGGCCCGCGCCAAGGGCTACGGCGACCTCACGCACGTGCTCGAGATCTACGGGGTCTGCCCCGCCTGCGCCTCCCCTTCCCATGACTGACTTTCCCCGCACCGCCTTCATCCTGGGAGCCGGCCTCGGCACCCGCCTGCGCCCGCTCACCGAGCACTGCCCCAAGCCGCTGCTGCGCCTGGGCGAAGAGCCGCTCGTGTTCCGCGCGATGCGGGCCCTGCACCAGGCCGGCACGCGCCGCTTCCTCATCAACACCCACCATTGCCCCGAGGCCTGGACGCAGGCCTTCCCCGCGGGCAAGTTCCTCGACGCCGAGGTGCGCCTCGTGCACGAGCCCGTGCTCCTCGACACCGGCGGCGGCCTGGCCAACGTGGCCGAGCTGCTCACCGCCGAGGACCGCGACCTGATCATCTGGAACGGCGACATCCTCTCCGGCGTCGACCTCGCCGCCGCGGTCGAGCACCACCGGGCCAACGGCGCCGAAGCCACCCTGGTCGTCCGCGAGCAAGGCCCGGTCAAGAACGTCCGCATCACCGACGAAGGCGACGTCACCGACCTCCGCGACCGCCTGGGCGCGACCGACCCGACCTACCAGTACACGGGCATCTGCCTCGTCACCCGGGCCTTCGCGCTCGGCGTCCCGAAGGAGATCGAGTCGCTGGTCGAGCATTTCCTGCGCCGGGTCGGCGAACGCAAAGGCAGCGTCCAAGGCTACCTCGACGGCTCCAAGCTCTGGCACGACCTCGGCACGCTCGAGGAATTCGAGAAGCTGCGCGCCGAGTTCGAGCGCCCGGTGCGCGGCCGGCTCTCCGTCGAGGAGGCCGCCGGCCTCGTCGGCTACCTCCCCCTCCCCGAGGAGGCCGTGCTCAAGGGCGGCTCCGGCCGGCGCTTCCAGCGCGTGGCCAACCTGTCCGGCCACACGGCCGTGCTCTGCGTCTACGACGACAGCCGGCCCGAGAACCGGCTCTACGGTCCGCTGGCCCGCGCCCTGCGCGACAAGGCGGAACTGAACGTGCCGCTCGTCCTCGGCGAGGACGACCCGCACGGCGTGCTCCTGCTCGAGGACCTCGGCTCCACCGACCTCTGGTCGCTGGCCCAGGCGCCCGCCTTCCCCTGGCCCGCCTTCGCCTCGGCGATCGAACAGGTCGCTCGCCTGCACCGCGAAGGCCCGGCCGCGACGGAAGGCCTGCCGCTGATGGAGGCCTTCGGCCCCAAGCTCTACCAGTGGGAACGCGACTACTTCCGCGAGAACGTGATCGAAGGCCGCCGGTTCGACCGCGGCGCGATCAACGAGATGGACACGCTCGCCAAGGAGCTGGCCGGCCGCCCGGTCGTGACCATCCACCGCGATTTCCAGTCGCAGAACATCCTCGTGCGCGACGACGAGGCCTGGCTGATCGACTTCCAGGGCCTGCGCCAAGGCTGCGCCTTCTACGACTACGCCTCGCTGGCCTTCGACCCGTACCTGACGCGGCCGGACATGGACCTGTGGCGCATCGAGATCGAGGACCACGCCCGCGAGGTCTCCGAGTGGAAGGGCTCCGCCGACGAGTTCACGCACCTCTTCCACGTCGCCGCCACGCAGCGCCTGCTGCAGGCCTGCGGCGCCTACGGCTTCCTCGGCCGCAAGCAGGGTCGCCCGGACTTCCTCGCGCACCTGCCCCAGGGCCTAGCCAACCTCGCCGTCGCCGCGTCCCTTACGGGCCGGCGGAAGCTGGCGGCGCTGGCGAAGGAACTCGCGGCGGCGCCGGTCAGCGCCCGTTGACCTGCTCGTCGAGGAAGCGCACCACCTCGTCCTCGGTCATGCGGACCTGCTCGAGGGTGTCGCGGTGGCGCACCGTGACGCCGGCGTCCTTCTCGACCGTGTCGAAGTCGATGGTGATGCCGAACGGCGTGCCGATCTCGTCCTGGCGGCGGTAGCGGCGGCCGATGTTGCCGGACTCGTCGTAGAAGACGTTGAAGCGCTTCTTCAGGCGGCGGTAGAGGGCCTCGGCGCGCTCGACGAGCTGCGGCTTGTTCTTCAGCAGCGGGAAGACCGCGGCCTTGAACGGGGCGACGCGGGCCGGCAGGCGGAGCACGACGCGCTTCTCGCCCTCGACCTCGTCCTCATGGTAGGCGGTGGTGAGCAGGGCCAGGAACACGCGGTCGACGCCGACGGACGGCTCGATGACGTGCGGGATGAAGCGGGCCTTGGCGGCCTCGTCGAACCAGTCGAGCTTCGTGCCGGAGACCTCGCTGTGCTGCGTGAGGTCGAAATCGCCGCGGGCGGCGACGCCCTGCAGCTCCTGCACGCCGAAGGGGAACTCGAACATGATGTCGGTCGTGCCCTTCGAGTAGTGGGCGAGCTTCTCGGTGGGGTGCGGGTAGAGGGAGAGCTTGGCGCGCGGGATGCCGATGGATTCGAACCAGGCGAGGCAGCCCTCGATCCAGTCCTTGTGCGCGACGGCCCAGTCGGCGGACGGGGCGATGAAGTACTCGATCTCCATCTGCTCGAACTCGCGCGAGCGGAAGATGAAGTTGCGCGGGTTGATCTCGTTGCGGAAGGCCTTGCCGACCTGGGCGATGCCGAAGGGCAGCTTCACGCGGCCGGTGTCCACGACGTTCTTGAAGTTGATGAAGATGCCCTGCGCGGTCTCGGGGCGGAGGTAGGCCGTCGCCGAGGCGTCCTGCATGGCCCCGACGTACGTCTGGAACATCATGTTGAACGAGCGGGGCGGCGTGAGCGAGCCGGGCTTGCCGGTGGCGGGGGACGGGATGAGGGCGTGCTCCTCGGGCTTGGCCTCGGTGTAATCCTTGAGCACGACGGGCTCGAGGGCGCCCTGCTTGGCGAGCTTGCGCTTCAGTTCGGCGGCCAGCTCCTCGGCCTTGGCCTGCATGGCCTCGTCCTCGAGGACGGCCACGTAGCCGATGGTCTCGCCGGCCACGCGGACGGGCGCGAAGAAGAGCTGGTCGGCGCGGTAGCGCATCTTGGACTCCTTGCAGTCGACGAGGGGGTCCGTGAAATTGTCGATGTGGCCCGAGGCCTTCCAGGTCGTCGGGTGGTGGATGAT
This sequence comes from Opitutales bacterium, assembly GCA_044340815.1. GTDB lineage: Bacteria > Verrucomicrobiota > Verrucomicrobiia > Opitutales > UBA953 > UBA953. The sequence goes on from JBIISU010000050.1 coordinate 3,891, forward strand.
CGAGGAATCCAGGCCGACGATGTCGTCGCGGCGGTGGACGAAGTCCTGCCACCAGGCCTGCTTGATGTTGTTCTTCAGCTCGACGCCGAGGGGGCCGTAGTCGAAGAAGCCGTTGAAGCCGCCGTAGATGTCGGAGGACGGGAAGACGAACCCGCGCCGTTTGCACAGGTTGATGATGGATTCCATCTTGTCGGTCGGGTCGGCCATGGCGGAGAAAGGCACTCACCTATCCCCGTTCGGCAGGACTGCCGCAAGCCTCTTTACCGCTCCGGCAGCAGGGGCTCGGTGGTCAGGTCCCGGGCCTTGCGCGTCCAGTTGCGGGCGGCGGCGGAGAGATCCCGCAGCAAGGTCGCGGCCTCGGCCTGCGCCGACTCCAGGGAGCGGCCCGAACCTTCCAACGAGGCCCCGAAGGCGCGCACCGCCTCGCGGGCGTCGGCGAGCCGGACCTGCAGCCGGGCCAAGTTCTCCGCATCGACGGCGGCCTCCGCCTGCGCCGCGCCCTCGCGCAGCCGCGCGACCGCGGTGAGCAGCCGGGTCGCCTGGGCGCCGAGGTGGGCCTCGTCGGTCGCCTCGGCCAGGGCCGCGCTGCGGGCGACCCAATCCGCGGAGAGTTGGGCCGCCCGGGCCGGGTCGGACTTCGGCAGGTAAGCGTCGAGGTCGGCCTCGAGTTCGGCCGCCACGCGGGCGAGGTCGCGGCCGGCGAGCCGGCCCAGTTCGCGGGCGATGCGTTCCATCGCGCGTTGCTTCGATCCACCGGTCGCCGGGATCTCGTCGGCGGCGAGGCCGACCGGCGGCTCCCCGGGCTCCTCCCAAAGCAGTTCGACCTGCAGGAGGCCGGAGGCGGGGCTGACGGTGATGAGGCGCGCGCGGAGCCCGCGGGCCACCTCCTCCGGCAGGCGATCGCGGCGCAGCCGGTCGGCGAAGCCGCGGTCCTCGAGGTCGGAAGGGTCGATGGTCAGGCGCACCTCCGGGCGCAGGCGGCCATCGGCGTCGGGACGGAGGCCGAGGGATTCGACCTGCCCGACGACCACGCCGTTGACGCGCACGGGCGTGCCGGTCGAGATGCCTTCGATGGAGAAGGTGGGGCGCACGACGACGCCCACGCGCGGCGCGGACCAAGCCCGCCACCAAGCCCACGCACCGTAGGCCGTCGCGACGACCAACGCCGCGAGCAGCAGGGCGCCGAGGGCGCGGCGGCTCATCCGACGGTCTGCGGGTAGCTGCCCAGCCATTTGACGACCTCGCAGCGTTGCTTGAGCTCGGCCACGGCCGCCTGGACTTCCGGCGTCTCCCAATGGCCCGGGAAGTCGATGAAGAACTGGTACTCCCAGGCGCGGCGGCGGCTCGGGCGGGATTCGATGCGGATCAAGTTGATGCCGCGGGCGGAGAAGGCGCTGAGCGCGCCCTGGAGCGCGCCGGGCTCATGCTTGAGCGCGAGCACCACGCTGGTGACCTCCTCCTTGGCGCCGGGCGGGTTGGCCCCGGCCCCGATGACGAAGAAGCGGGTGGCGTTGTCGCGGCGGTCCTGGATGCCGCGGGCGAGGATCGCGACGCCGCGGGACTCGGCGGCGGCCGCGGAGGCGACGGCGGCCTGCCCGGCGGGCTCCTTGGCGACGAGCTCGACGGCCGCCGCGGTGCTGTCGGTTTCGACGAGCGCGGCGTGCGGGACGTGGCGCGACAGCCAGCCGCGGCATTGGGCGAGGGCGATATCCTTGGACAGGACCTTCTTCACCTGGTCCAGCGGGCCGGCGCCGACGAGGCATTGCTCGACGGAAAGGGTGACCTGGGCGACGACCTTGAGGTCGGACTCGGCGAGCAGGTCGAGCGAGTGGCTGACGACGCCCTCCGTGGAGTTCTCGACCGGGACGACGCCGTAGGACGCCTCCCCGGACTCGACCGCGGCGAACACGTCGCCGATGGCGCGCAAGGGCAAGGCGGGGACGCTGAGGCCGAAGGCGCGCAACTGCGCCTGCTGGGTGAAGGATCCCTCGGGCCCGAGGTAGGCGACCGGCTTGGCCATCTGCGCCCCGATCGACAGGGAGATGACCTCGCGGAAGATGGCGCGCACACCGGAGGCGGGAAGTCCCGGGGCGGCGTCGGTCAAGGTGCGGAGGACCTGCTCCTCGCGTTGCGGGGCGTAGACCGGGGCGCCGGCCTTCAGCTTGGCTTCCCCGATGGCGCGGGCGACCTGCAGGCGCTCGGCGAGCAGCTTGAGGATCTCGCGGTCGATGCGGTCGACCTCGCGGCGATGCTGGTCGAGGCTCATTCGGCGGGGGGCTGGTCGGGGGCGGGCGGCGGTTCCTCGGTGGCGACCGCGGCGGCGGACTGGTCCTCGAGCGGCAGGCCGACTTCGGCGTCGCCGACGCTGACCGGGGTCGTGGCGCGGGCGATCCACTCGGAGATCTGGGCGGGCGAAAGGACGTCGGAAGCGGGAAGCTCGCCCAGCGAACGCAGGCCCGTGAAGTCGAGGAACTTGTCGGTGGTGCCGTACTGGATCGGGCGACCGGGCAGGTCGGCGCGGCCGGTGACGGCGACGAGCTCGAGCTCGAGCAGGCGGGTGAGCGCGCTGTCGACCGAGACGCCGCGGATGGCCTCCATCTCGGAGCGGGTGACGGGCTGGCGGTAGGCGATGATCGACAAGGTCTCGAGGGCCGCGGGGCTCAGGCGCTGCGGACGGGGCTCGCCGCGGAGCAGGCGCACCCAATCGGCGTAGGCCGGCGAGATGACCAGACGGAAGCCCTCCGGCCCCTGCAGGATCCGGCAAGAATCGTTGGCGTCGCGCATCTCGGCCTCGAGGGCGTCGACCGCCTCGCGGATCTGCGTGGCGGTGAGCAAGGTCGGGACTTGGTCGATGATGTCCTGGATGACCTCCTGGACCGGGGCGGCCGGGGCCGGGGCGACGTCGGCCGGGGCGCCTTCGGGGCGCTCCTCCTGCTGCGCCGAGGCGGCCTGGGCGTGGTAGCGCTGGACCACCTTCTGGATGTCCTTGATGGACACGGCTTCGGAGGTCGAGAAGAGCAGCGCCTTGATGATTTTCTTGAGATTGAATTCCACGGGACGGGGAGTCTTAAATCGGATTGTAAGGGAGAGGTGGGGCGGTTCAGTGTCCAGCTCCCTGCCCTCCTATCTAGGGGGCGGCCATTCC
>JBIISU010000051.1:0-6973 GCA_044340815.1 Opitutales bacterium
CACGGCGTTCAGCCAAGGCGGCTTCGGCAACCCGGGCGCGGGCCGCGACCACCACGGCCGTTCCTTCACGGTCTGGCTGGCCGGCGGCGGCGTTAAGCCGGGCTTCGAATTCGGGGCCACCGACGAATTCGGCTACAACATCGCGAAGGACCCGGTGCACCTCCGCGACCTCCACGCGACGATCCTGCATTGCCTCGGCATCGACCACGAGCGCTTCACCTTCAAGTTCCGCGGCCTCAACGTGAAACTTACGGGCGTCGAGGAAGCCCACGTCGTCAAGGGAGTGTTGGCTTGAGGAGTCGATGAGTTGATGGGTTGAACAGTTGGCCAGTTGGCCGGAGGGTGAGTGGGCTGGCTGGCCTGCACATACCGCGGACCAGCAGGGACGCTGGTCCTTACCGAGAGGCATGGATGCAACAGGCGCCAAGGGTCAGGCCCTAGGAAATGCATTTACATCCATAGGCCCAAGCTGCCCCTCTGGCCAACCGTTCAACCAATCAACGGGTCAACCAATACTGCCCCTTACCTCGTCAACGTCGCGCTGGTGACCTTGTTCTTGGTCGGATCGTACTGGAAACCGGTCAACACCACATTGGTCACGGTGTAAGTCTGGGTGCCTTTGACCGTCGAGGAAAGCCTAGGTGTATTGAGGGTCACCTGACCGCGGGAGTTGGTCCGGGCGGTCACGGTGCCCGTAAAGAGGCCCGTGGCCGAAATCGTCACCGCGGCGTTCGGGGCCGGCTTGCCGGCATGGTCAAGGATCGTGACGGTACCGGTGATGTAGCCCGAGGTATTGGTGGACCTCACCCAGCCCATGGAGATCGAGGCCACGTTGACGAACTTCATCGTGGAGGGCGGAGGGGTGGCGCCGACCGTCACAAGCAGGGTGGCGACGGCGGTCGCCCCGGAGTTGTCGGTGACGGTCAGGCGAACCGTGAAGTTGCCGGCCGCTTGATAGGTCTTGGTGACGTTGGCCAAGGTCGAGGTGGTGCCGTCACCGAAATCCCAAAGGTAGCCGGCCACGATGCCATCAGGGTCGCGGGAATTGCTGCCGACGAAGTTCACCGTGAAGGGCGCGGTGCCGGTGATGGTACCGGCGGCGGAGACAGCCGGGCTGGTGCCGGCGGTGGAGGCCACCGGAGGCTGATTCACGACGACGGCGGACGGCCAGCTGCCCGAGAGGCTGAATCGACCCAGCGAAGAGTAGTCGGTGTAACCGGTGAGGGGATCGTTGGTGCTACCCTTGCCGTCCACGACGATGTAGTAGGTGCCGCCGACCACGGGGACGGAGAGGTTGGCGCCCAGGCCCGCCGCGGTGCCTTGCGCCAGGACGAGGCCATTGGCGTCGACCAGCGAGAGCGAGAGGTTGAGGTTGGGCGAGGGCTGGGCCACGAGACCGGAGATGTTCACGGTGCCGGCACCGGCGGTGATGCGGAACCAGTCCTGGTCGGCGCGATCGGCGATGATGCCGCCGGCGGTGAAATTGGCCCCGGAGACCACGGAGGCGGTGGTCGCGGTCGAGCCATGCTCATCGGGGACGCGGGGGATGCGGCCGGAAATCAGCGCCACTTGGTCCTGAGTGTTGTTGGAGAGGGGGTAGTCGCCGCGGGTCCACTGGACGACGTTCTTGTAGTAACCGACGCCCATGATCGGAGCCCAATCGGCATGGCCGGTGTAATACTCGACGCCGGTGGTCTGACCGGAGTGGTACAGGCCGAGGGTATGGCCGACTTCGTGGGAGGCGGCCTCGGCGATGAAGCGCCCGCTATTGCTCAACTGCTGGGGGAAGACGAAGCAGGGGACGTCGTTGACGGTGGTGGTCGCCGAGACGAGTCCGCCGAAGGATCCGACGTAGGCCACGCCGCCGGCGGAGGCGCCGAGCCACTGCGTGCTGGAACCGCCGATGACGCAGCGCACGCCGTGGGCGATGTCCGAGGAGGTGGTCCGCCGGAGCTTCTCGATGCCGGGGTCCTCCGTCGTGACGTCCACATCCCAAGAAGCGAAGTCCTCCGCGACGCGGCGCCAGATGTCCTGGATGACCGCACGCTCGGCATCGGAGAAGGTCGCCGGAGCGCCATCCGTGTCGAAGGCGGGGGTGACGATCGGGGCTCCCGCGGCGTAGGCATTATTCCAAGAGGTCCCGGTCGTGGTATGACCGTTGAAGTCCAGGAAGATGACCTTGGCCGCGCCGGGGCGGGAGTGCAGCAGGAAGGTATTGGCGAGCGGCTGGTTCGCGGTCGCGGTGTAGGGCGTGGTATCCGGACCGACCTGCGCCTGAGCGCCGAGACAGATGAAGTGAGGACGATTGGAACGATCGAAGTAAAGGTGCTTGTGGTTACCGCAGGCTCGATCGAAGCCAACCCGCTCGACCCCCGACTCGTCGGCCGCGCGATCGCGTTCGGCCTTGGAGGTGCGCACCGCCTCACGACGCGAAGGATTGGCGCCCGTGCCCGGAGTAGCCACGGCGGCGTTATTGGTGGCCGAAGACGACGGTGTGTTGGCTGGAGGCGCGGCGAAGGAAACCAGGGAAATCGCAAGGGCGGACCAGACGGCGAGGAGGCGGGGAACCATGGGCGAAAAACTAGCGGTCTTTTCGTGCTAGGCAAACGGTTTTCCGACGGTTTCGCTTGTCCCGGCCCCACCCCCCGCCTATGCCCTCGCCCATGCGGCGCCCCCTGCTCAAGGCCATTTTCTTTGGTTTTCTCATTATCTTTGAGGCTATGGCCGTAGAAGCCGGCCGCCCCCCCAACGTCATCGTCATCCTGGTCGACGACATGGGACAGACCGACGCCGCCTGCTACGGGAGCCGCCTCTACGCCACTCCCCACATCGACCAGCTCGCCAAGGACGGGGTCCGCTTCACCGATGGGTACTCGGCCTGCACGGTCTGCTCCCCCACCCGAGCGGCCCTCCTGACGGGCAAGTACCCGGCCCGCCTGCACCTGACCGACTGGATCGCGGGTCACGACAAGCCCAAGGCGAAGCTGAAGATCCCGGCTTGGCAGAAGTTCCTCCCCCTCGAGGAGATCACCTTGGCGGAACAGCTGAAGGCCGCGGGCTACGCCACGGCCAGCATCGGCAAGTGGCACCTCACTCCGGGACTGAAGGAGGGCGACCAGGCCTACTACCCCGAGAAGCACGGCTTCGACCTCAACGTCGGCGGCTACCACCGCGGCCAGCCGCCCGCCTACGTGGCGCCCTACAACATCCCCACCCTCCCCGAAGGGCCGAAGGGAGAGTTCCTCACGGACCGCGAAGCGGCCGAGGCCGTGAAGTTCATCGAAGCCAACAAGGACAAGCCGTTCTTCCTCTACCTGCCCCATTACGCCGTCCACACCCCGATCGCCGGCAAGCCCGAGGTGGTGGACAAGTTCAAGGCGAAGGTGCAGGCCGACGCGACGCTCAAGCAGCGCAACGCGACCTACGCGGCGCTGGTCAGCAGCGTCGATGACGCCCTCGGCACCATCCGCGCCAACCTGAAGCGACTGAAGCTCGACGAAAACACGGTCATCATCTTTACGGGCGACAACGGCGGTCTGCTGCCGATCACCGAGAATAGTCCCTACCGCGCGGGCAAAGGCTCGGCCTACGAAGGCGGCGTGCGCGTCCCGCTGATCGCGTTGTGGCCGGGCGTGAACAAGCCGGGCGCCGTGGAGGCGACCCCCGCCATCACCCTGGATATCTACCCCACCGTCCTCGAGATGGCCGGCATCAAGCCGCTGGCCTCCGTCGTCGACGGACGGAGCCTCGCCCCGCTGCTGCGCGGCGGCAAACTCGACCGCGACGCGATCTACTGGCACTACCCGCATTACCATCCGGGCGGCGCGACCCCCTACAGCGCGATCCGCAAGGGTGACTTCCGGCTGGTCCACTTCTACGAAGACAACCGCGACGAGCTCTACGACCTGTCGCAGGACATCGGCGAGAAGCAGGACCTCGCGGCGAGTCAGGCGACCCGCGCCAAGGCGATGCGCGAGCAGCTCGACGCCTGGCTGAAGTCCGTCGACGCCCAGTTGCCCACGCCCAATCCCGACCATGACCCGAACGCGGGCAAGGCCAAGGGCGGCGAGGGCAAGAAAAAGGCGAAGTAAAGGCTACTTCACGCCCTTCGGCGCTTCGTCGAACCCAGGCAGTTCGCCCGTGTGGGTGACCTTGATCTCGGCGATACGACCGGGGAAGCCTCGACCGATGGTCGTCACCGGGCCTGAGGCGGGATTGAGTTTGGTCGTCCGAGCCCAAAGCTCGACGACGCTACGCTGGCCCAAGGGCTTCTCGCCGACCTTCTGACCATCGAGGTACAAGGCGGCGACGTCGTCCTTGAGGGTCAAGGAGAGCCGCACCCATCGGTCCGTCGGCATCTTGGCGGGAGCCGCGAGGTAGACGAATTCCCTCGCATTCCCGAGGAAGAAGCATGGGGCGCCCTGCTTGGACACGCCCACGCTGAATTGCTCTTCCGTGTTATCGGCGGAGAGCACCCAGGATTGGTCCCTCAGGCTCCCAGCCGGAAGGAACACCTTCGCGTCGACCGCCAGGTTGCGGGCATCAACGACATGGCCGTCGACGCGGATGCCGGCCGGCGGCGCCAGCATAGCACCGCGCCACTTGTCGGCCCCCGGGAGCAGTACCCCATCCGCATCACCCACGAGGTCGCGCACGATAGGGGCATGCGAGTCGTCGAACTTCCAATGAGCGTAGAGGCCGCGGTTGTCGGCGACTTCCTTGGGCTTCCTCAGCAAGTCGGCGTTGAGGTAGCCATAGAAGAGGCCGCGGTCGAAGCGCTCCGACTTGCAGCCGGTGAAATGGACTTCGAGGTCTTCGGCGAACATCGCCGTGCCGGCGATTTCGGTGGTGGGCGAGAGATGGACCTCCCCGAAGCCACGGATCATCACGTCGCCCGAGACCGCGCCGTCGCCATCGAGGGTCGCGAATTCCTGCAGCCGCGCATTGCCGCCCAAGCGCGCCTTGCCTGACAACTTCGCATAACCCCCGACATGCGCATGCCCGCCGAGCTGGGCGCGATCCCCGACGCGGGCATAACCGCTGACGACGGCATCGTCGCCGACCCGAGCGGACTGACGGATGACGGCATGGCCATGCACCTGCGCCCGTCCAGTGACCTTGGCGGCGTCCAGGACCATGGCGTTCTTGGCGACATAAGCGGTGGAGTCCACATGGGCGGATTTCGCCACAAAGCCGCCACCATTGGGATGCGGCGCTCCTGCGACCTTCGGGAAGTCGCGAAGCATGGGAAAATCATCGCACTCGGCTCCCGTCAGGGCCACCGCATACGGGTAGCGACGCTTCACGGCGAAGCCGGGTCGAAACTCCTGCGGAACGTATTTCGTCGGGGTCGCCGCGATGGCCAAGGCGAGGCGCTCCTGGGGACGCACCTCCAACGACACGCGGCCCGAGCGCACCGTCGGGCTATAGCGACAACGTCCTTGCGGGTCCACCGCCACCATGGTCACCCGCCAGTCGGCGAACTCCGTCGGATCACGGAAGCCCTCGAAGTCGGCCTCGACGGACTTAGCCCCTACATGCGGATCCAGCCAGACGATGTTCACGCCATACTGCTTGGGCGCCTGCGAATAGAGCGGAGCCCACCGGCCATCCGCGCCTTTCTCCAAAACGGCGCCTAAGCTGGACACCCGACCCACTTGGGACTCGAGGCCACGGATTTCCTTGAGGTGGAAATATTGGTTCTGGAAATCCCAGCCGACCATGCGGGCGGCGAGTTCGCCGATGGTGTCGCCAAAACCTTCGGCGCCGTCTTTCCAGACCTTGCGCTCGACGCCGACGCGCATGATGGCCTGGAACGGGTCCTCCAACGCGCCGTCGCGTTCGTTGCGCCGGCAGGCGGGCCAGATGTCGTAGGGGAAGGACCAGCCGAAGCGCGGATCCTCCGCCAGCACCTGCAGGAACGGCCAGGAACCGTAGTTATGGCGGCTGGAGTTGAGCTCGTAATGGGCGCGCTCGGCGTAGTGCCCGAGCACCGGTGGGTAGGCCGGCATGAACTGCTGGGTGCTCCAATTCGCGTGGCACTCCCAGAACCAACCGACCAGGGGCGAATCGCGGAAGCCCTTGGAATAGTACTGCACCGAGTGGGTGAACTCATGGATGACCACGCTGCTGCCGTCGCCGAGGGCACCTGGGTGCATGATCACGTCGGCGCCGCCGAAGGCGAAGCCTTCCTTGTGCTTGGCGAGCCCCGTACCGGTGATGAAGACGTTCAGCTTGTGGGGGGACCGGTCGCCGGCCATCGGCAGCGGGGCGCCGAGCTCATCGAGGTGGGTCCAGACCGTCTCGAACCAGACCTTCTGGCGCTCTAGGAAACCGGGCGCGAAGGCCTTCTTGCCCGAACCGGCCTTGTCGGGGCCGGTGTAGAAGGCGAAATGCGGGCTCACCGTGACGTCCGCCGTCTCCTTCGTGTACCCCTTCATCACCAAGGGATACTCGGTGCGGGGCTTCGGGGAAATCTGCTGGCGACGCTTCACCTCGAGCTGTTCGGCGAGGGACCGGTCGGCCGGGGAAAGCAGCTTGGCCGGATAACTGCGCAGGCGGTAGTCGTCCCGCAGCAGGATCAGCGCCGCGGACGAGAACTCATGGTCTTCGCAACGGAGTTCGACGAACGCGCCCTTCACTTCCTTCGGCCAGTCCGCCATCGGCGCCGGGAAGGCCGCGAACGACCAGGTGCGCATCTCACGGCCCACGGCCATCCGCCGCCCTTCGGCCAGGCGCAGGACCTCGGTCTCCTGGACGGAGGCGAGGAGCGGCGACAGGAACATCAGTCCGAGCAGGAAGACGCGCAGAGTCATGGGTTCGTTCTACCCCACCCCTGAGCCTCGCCAACCCGAAACCTCAGGCCTACTTCGCGCCTTCGGCCTTCTTCTTGGCGGCGTTCTTCGCCGCCTTCGCCTGCCGCTCGCGGTGCGTACGCTCGCCGGTGGCGTCCGGGTCGTCGACGTCGGGCACC
>JBIISU010000052.1:0-6971 GCA_044340815.1 Opitutales bacterium
CCAACCCGCGCCACCGCACCGTTCGCAGCGGCCTTCGCCGGCGTTGAAGGAGAAGTGCGAGGGAGTGAGCCCGGCCGCCTTCGCCTCCGGCGAGTTGCCGAGCAGCGTGCGGATGGCGTCCCAGGCCCCGACGTAGAGCGCCGGGTTGGAGCGCGGGGTGCGGGTCGCGGGGGACTGGTCGACGAGCGCGACCTCCGCCGGTTCGCGGTCGAACTTCACCCACTTCGCTTCCGCGGCCTCGTCGCCGGATTCCGGGTCGCGTCGGCCGATGACCTGGTGGAGCAGCGTGGACTTGCCCGAGCCCGAGACGCCGCAGAGGCCGACCAGGCGGCCGAGCGGGAGCGTGCAGGCGAAGTCGCGGAGGTTGTTGACCGTCGCGCCGGCGACGCGGAGGCGCGGAGTCGCGTCGCCGACCGGGCGGGGGACGCGGACTTCCGGCGCACGCCGGCCCGACAGCCAGCCGCCGGTCGCGGAGTCCTTGACCTTGAGGATGCCCTTCGGGGGACCTTGGTAGAGGAGGTGGCCGCCTTCGGCGCCGGGGCGCGGGCCGATCTCGATCAGCCAGTCGGCGGCGCGCATGACGGACTCGTCGTGCTCGACGACCACGACCGTGTTGCCTTGTTCGACCAGGCTGCGGAGGATGCCGACCATCCGCGAGAGGTCGCGCGCGTGCATGCCGACGCTCGGTTCGTCGAGCACGAAGACCGTGTCCGCCAGGCAGGCCCCCAGGCAGGAGGTGAGGTTGACGCGCTGCACCTCGCCGCCGGAGAGCGTCCGGGAGAGCCGGTCGAGCGCGAGGTAGCCGAGGCCGACGGCCTCGAGGTAGCCCAGCCGCGCGAGGATCGCCTCGAGCGCGTGGTCGGCCGGGTGGCGCGAATCCTTGGGCGCGAGCGGCGCGAGCATGGCCCGCAGCTCCGACACCGGCAGGGCGTAGAGCTCGGGCAAGGTCCGGCCCCGCCAGCGCCAGCAGAGCGATTCCTCGCGGAAGCGCCGGCCGCGGCAGGTCGGGCATTCCTCGTAGGCGCGCCAGCGCGAGAGGAACACGCGCACATGCATCTTGTAGGTGCTCGACTCGAGCCAGCGGAAGAACCCGCGGATCCCGTACCACTTGGTGTCCCATTCGCCGGGGACGTAGGTGGGGTCGCCGTCCTCGATGAGCCGACGCTGCGCGGCCGGCAGCTTCTTCCAGGGCACGTCCATCGGGATGCCCGCCTTGCGGCACGCCTTGGCGAGGTCGCGCTGGCTCTCGCCGTAGACCGTCCCCTGGAAGGGCGCGATGGCGCCTTCGGCCAGCGTCAGCGTCGGGTCCGGGATGATCTTCTTCCAGTCGAGGCCGATGACCCGGCCGAAGCCGCGGCAAGCCGGGCAGGCTCCGACGGGTGAGTTGAAGGAGAAGAGCGCGGGCGAGGCCGGGCGGAATTTCCGCCCGTCCACGGGCGACTCGAGCACCTCGCTGTAGCGCGCCACCTCGTCGCCCTGTTCGTCCAGGAGCCGGAGCCGGCCGCCCCCGAGCCGGAACGCGGCGAGCGCGGCTTCGTGGAAGCGCGCCGCCTCGGCCGGCGCGATCGTCACGCGGTCCTGCACGACCAGCAGTTCGGTCACCTCGGCGGGGATCGCTTCCTCGCCGAGCCGCAGGCGGCGGCCCGCCGCGTAGCCGCGGTTGAAGCCCGCCTTGACGAACTCGTCGGCCACCGTCGCCCAGGCGAGGTCGGCCGGCTTCGCGACCGCGAAGGTCAGCGTGACGGGGCGGCCGGCCTGGCGCGCCAGGCAATCTTCCCAGGCGGCGGAGGGGCCGCGCGGCGCGAGCGGCTGGCCCGAGGCCGGATCGATCAGCTCCGCGCGGTGCGCGAACCACACCTTGAACCAGTCGCACAGTTCCGTCATCGTCCCGACGGTCGAGCGCGAGGTCCGGACGGCGTTGCCCTGCTTGATCGCCACGGAAGGGCGGACGTTCTCGGCGGAGTCCAGCGCGGGCGCCGGCAGCAGTTCGAGGAACTGGCGGACGTACGGGCTGAAGGTCTCGACGTAACGACGTTGGCCTTCCGCGTGCAAGGTGTCGAAGACGAGCGAGGACTTGCCGGCGCCGCTCAACCCGGTGACCACGACCAGCCGGCCGACGGGGATGTCGATGTCGAACCCCTTGAGGTTGTTTTGGCGGACTCCGCGGAGGCGAATGGCGTCGGGTCGGGGGGCGGACATCGGACCGTTCAACGGAGGGGAAACCGCGGGCATGGCAAACCCGCCGTCAGTTTCCGCAGTCCACCCAGCCGGCGGGCGTGACCAACGCGTGCAGGGCGAGGTCGTGCGGCTCGGTCGGCACGCCATCGAGGATCTGCTGGTCGTAGGCGAGGCCGACGCGCAGGCAGGTGGCGGGCAGGCGCGCCAGCAGGCGGTCGTAGTGGCCGCCGCCGTGTCCCAGCCGTCCGCCGCGTCGGTCAAAGCCCAGTCCCGGGACCACGATGAGCTCGGGCTGGTCCGGTGGCAGTATCGGGCGATCCTCGGCGGGTTCCCGCACGCCGTGCGCCGAAAGCACCAGCGGGGTGTCCGCGGCGACGATCCGCAAGGTCACGCCCGCGGCGTCCACCCGCGGCAGCGCGACCGTCTTGCCTTCCGCATGGGCGGCGGCGCGGAGGGCGGCGACGTCGAGTTCCGCGCCGTATGCCTGGTAAAGGGCCACCACGCGGGCGGCCCGCCAGGCGGGGGCGGCGAGCACGCCCGCGGTGGCGGCCGCGGCGGCGGCGCGGCGTTGGTCCGCGGTCAGCGCGCGTCGCGCGGCCAGCAGCGACGTGCGTAGCCGCGCCTTGAGCTCCCGCGTCTCCATGCCCTCAGAAAAGCCGGTTGAGCGTGAGAGTCAACAGGACGACCGGGAGGTACAGGATCGAGGCGAGGAAGAAGGGCTTCGCGACCTCGGCCCGCCGATGCGGCAAGGCGAAGTCCAGGCTGAGCTTGAAGAACCAGATGCCGGCCACCAGCGAGACCCAGAGGAACGGGCTTGCCCACCCGCGCCACGCGCCCGCGGCTTCGGCGGGGTCGAAGAAGGTCATCGCGATCCGTCCGGCCACGAAGAGCATCGGGATGATGAAGGCCGTGGACCAGAGCGCGGCGGTGCGTCCCGAGGGATCGGTCACCGTCGCCACCTTGAAGCCCCCGCGGGCGTAGTCCTCGCGGCACATGACCGCGAGCGCCATGAAGTGGGGGATCTGCCAGCAGAAGAGCAGCGCGAAGAGCAACCAGCCCATCGGGTCGATGTCGCCGTGGGGCCGGCCTTGGCCGAGCTTGGCCGCGGTGCCGATGATCGGCGGGATGGCGCCCGGCAGCGAGCCGACCAGGGTGCACCAGGAGGTGACGGACTTGAGCGGGGTATAGAGCAGCAGGTAGCTCACGACGGTCGCGAGCGTGAGGAAGCCCGCCAGAGCGTTGGCCCCGAGCCAGACCAAGGCCACGCCGGCCGTGGCGAGCGCGCCGCCGAAGAGCAGGACGGCGCCCGGGTGGATCAGCCGGGCCGGGATCGGACGGTGCTTCGTGCGCTCCATGCGCGCATCCGCCTCGCTTTCCCACCACATGTTCAGCGCGCCGCAGCCGCCGGCCGCCAAGGCGGTGCCCACGGCGAGCGCGACGAGCGTGCGGGCCTCCGTCGGGCCATGCGGGTCGCTGCAGAAATAACCCGCGAGCGCGGTGAGCACGGAGAGGAACGACAACCGGGGCTTGGTCAGCTCCAGGAAGGCGGCGGGGACGGAGCCGGCGCGTGCGTTCATGCTCAAGGTGGTGGCGGTTTTCGGCGAAAGGTTAAAGGCAAAACGAGCCGGGGGTGGAATTCCCCGTTCAGAGGTCGCCGAAGGCGCCTTCGCGGCGGTGGGCCAGCAAGGTCGCGGCCACCACCAGCGAGAACAGGGCGGCCCCGCTCACGAGGTGCACCGTGCGGACATGGGGATTCTGGGGCAGCTGGATGGCGAGGACTCCGAGCGTCAGCTGCAACGCGAGCAGGGTGGCGATGCCGATGCCGAACCGGCGGCCTTCCCGCCGCAGCGCGAGGGCGAAGGCGCCGACGGCGAGCGCGGCGAGCAGGGCGCCCGAGCGATGCAGGAAGTTGAACCACCAGAGCGCGCCGTCGCCCTGCGCGGGGATGAACCAATCCACGGGCGAGCCGCCGTTCACCCAGGTGGTGAAGCGGTTCTGGCGCATCAGGGCGCCCGCCAGGATCACCGCGAGCGTCAGGCCGGCCGCCCAGCGGCCGAGGCGACGGGTCGCGGCGCCCGCGCTGGCGGCGGTCTCCGCCCAGCCCCGCGTATGGCCGAGCGCGATGGCGGCTAGCAAGGCGATGGTGAGTTGGGCGTTGACGGCGTGGGCCACCGCGAAGGCGACCGCCTTGAGGTTGCCTTCCCCGCCGACGTTGAGCCGGTCGAGCAGGACGCGCAGGCCGCCGAGGCCGCCCTGCAGGAGGACGAGGGCGAGCAAGCCGTAGGCGGCGAGGCGGACGAGCCGCCGGGGTTCGCGGCGGGCGTGCCCGGCGGCCAGGGCGACGATCAGGAGGCCAAGTCCGGTAGCCGCGAGCCGGTGCGAGTGTTCGGCGAACTTATCGATCTCGGTGAGCCAGCCCGGCGGATTGACCGAACCGTTCGAGAGCGGCCAATCGAGGAAGGCCATGCCCGCGTGGATGCTGGTGGTGAAGCCGCCGGCCTGCAGGACCAGGATCGCCCAGAGGAGCGTCGCCCAGCACAGCCCGAGGAGGAGTCGGTCCGGGGTGGTGCGGGCGGTGGCGGTCATGCCTTCATCAGACGAGGCCGTCGCGCCGGCGCAAATCCGTTTCGACGACCCCGCCGTTCTTAAGCGGAGCCGATGGGGTCCATCAGCCGCCGGCGGCGCGTCCGAACGCCCGGATCTTGCCGACCAGGTTGGTCAGGCCGTTCCGGCGGTTCGGCGAAAGGTGCTGCGTGATGCCCACGGCGGCGAGGAAGTCCGCGTCCGTGGCGGCCACCTCGGCGGGGCTGGCGCCGTCGTAGAATTCGCAGACCAGCGACGCCACGCCCTTGGTGATCAACGAGTCCGCGTCGCAGCGGAAGCGGCAGCGTCCCGCCTCGAGCGAAGGGACCAGCCAAAGGTTGGACGTGCAACCTTCGATGAGGAAGGCGTCGAGCTTGAGTTCCGCCGGCAGGGCGGCGGCCGACTTGGCCCGGTCGATGACGTACTGGAAGCGCTCGTGGTGGTCGCCGAACGGCTCCAGTTCGGCGATGATTTCGGCGCGGCGGGCGGCGAGGTCCATGGGCGCTCAGCGACCTTCGAGGGCGGCGGCGTCGAGACCCGGCCGGATCAGGGGCAGCAGGGAAGCCTCGAGTTGGCGTGATTGGGCCGCGGTCAGCTTGGCTTCGCTGCGCAACCAGGAGAGGGCTTCCTGCCAGACCAGCGGCGACGGGCGGCGCAGCGTCTGCAGGTACTCGAGTTCCTCGAGCATCGACTTGCGGGTGCCGTAGGCGTCGGTCAGGCCGGCCAAAAGTCGGGCGCGGACGTAATCGGCCCGCAGCTGCGAGTGGTTCGGGTGCACCTGCACGCCGGCTTCGAGGATGCGGACGGCCGCTTCCGAGGCGCGGATCGTGCGCAGGTGACGGCCGACCGAGCGGTAGGCTTCGGGACCGAGGTCCTTGGATTTGAGGAACTCCGCGAGGTAACGGTCGCCGATGTCGCGCTCGCGCTTGGCCGTCGCCTCGTCGGGCTTGTTGCGGGCGTAGTGGGCGATGCCGAGGATGGCCTGGATGAGCGGGCGGTTGGATTGGAAGAAGGCGGGATCGGCCGCCGAGACCTGCTGGTGCTGGGCGATCACCTGATCGGGCAGGCCGGCGTTGAGCAGGGCTTCCAAGTGCAGGGCCGCGAAGGTCGCGCTTTCGAAGCCGCGGGCGGCGGCGACGCCCGTGAGGGCGGCGGTCAGGCCATCGTAGCCTTTCTCGGCCGCGAAGTTGGCCAAGGCGATCATGGCCGCCGAGTTGTTCTCGAACTTCGTCTTGATCGTCATCAGCTCCTTCTCGTACTCGTCCTTGAGGCCGAGCTTATCGAGCAACTGCAGGCGCTGGATGTGGGGGAAGGGCGCCTTCTCGTTGAGGGAGATGCGGTCCTCGTTGACGGACAGCGCCATCCGGGTCTGGCCCAGCAGGACGTGGAAGCGGGACTGCTGGGAGAGGATGGCGTCCCGCGGGGTGTAATCCTTGATGGCCGCCCCCTTGGTCTCCAAGAGCGAGAGGCCCTCCTGGGTCTTGCCGCCGTCGAACAGGGCCTTGGCCTTGAGCAATAGGCCGTTGGGAAGGCTTTCTAAACTATTGATAGTGATAGTCTTGACGCACTCCGGGTATTTGCCGGTCCAGTACTGGGAGGTGGCCGTGGCCATCGCGATGGCCTCGCGCGTCCCTTGCGGCAGGTCCTTGCCGACCCGGAGCAGCTTCAGGCCTTGGTCGATCACCTCGGCGTCCCGTTCCCGGAGCTGGAGGAACTGGAAGTAGCGTTCCAGGTAGTCCCGGCCTAGCTTATCATTAACATCGAGGAATTCCAGGCCGTGACGCATCGTCTGGATGGCGTCGTCCGTCCGACCCATCTTGCCGTGCAAAAAGTTGGCGTAGAAGAGTTTAGCCTTAGGATTGGCGGGATTGCAGCGGACGGCGATCTCGGCGAGACGCAGGGTTTCACTGGGCTTGTCGGCCGCCTGGGCCTCCATGGCGCGGTCGAGGAAGAAGTCCGCCAGCTTGGAAAGGTGTTCTTGGCGGATTTGCAGGGCTTTTTCGGGTTGATCCTCGATTTTGGACAAAGCCAGCTGGACGAACTGGCGCAGCAGGGGGTCCTTAACCAGTTCGGCCCGGACATAGGTCTTGCGGGCGTAGGAAGCGACCACCTCCGGGGCCTTGCCGGCCGGCAACCCCGTCAAAAGGATGATTTCCGCGTCCGTATCGTTTTCCTTGGGGGCTGGGGCTGGTTTGCCGGCCGTCGCGGGG
>JBIISU010000053.1:0-6912 GCA_044340815.1 Opitutales bacterium
TCCATTCGACCTTGTTCCGCTTGGCGCGGCTCGGGGCGTAGCCCCAGCGCCAGCCCACCGAAACCGCCGAGTAGAAGAGGTCGGAGATCTCGTTGTGCGTGACCTCGTTGTCCGCCGCGGAGCCGATCCAGACGCCGACCGCGCAGGGGAAGAGCTTCCCGCCGTCGCGGATGATGCAGTTGTGGACGCGGTTCGCGCGCACCACGTCCTCGTCCTGGGCCTCGTCGTTCAGCGAGCCCACCTTCACGCCGCCCGCGCCCATGTCGGTGATGAGGCAGCGTTCGAGGACGACGTGGTGGGTGCCGCGGCGGAGGGAGAACCCATAGCTGCCGAAGTGGGCGAGTTCGCAGCCCAGGAAGCGGATGGCGGTGGCCTGCTCCAGCGTGATGACGCCGTCGACCCGGGCGACGGCCGCCTGGTTCGGCTCGAAGGTGGCCAAGGTCGCGACGCCCTTGGCGTGGCGGAACTTCAGGTCGCGGAACTCGAGGTGCGCCACCGGCCGCCCGGCCGCGCCCTGGAACGTCAGCAACTTCTCCAGCACCGGGTAGGTCGCCCGGCTCGTGGCCGGCGTCTCGCCGGGGCGGGGCAGGTAGGTCAGCTGGCCGGCGCGGCTGAGGAACCACTCGCCGGGCTCGTCGAGCAAGGTCGGTAGGTTCTCGATCGTGAAGCCGGTCAGGTGGTCGAGGGTGTTGTGCGGCTTCGTCGGACCGCCGAGGACCGTGAAGGCCCCTTGGGTGGGATCCACCGTCTCCAGGCGACGGCGGGTGTTGTCCCACTTATGGTAGAAGTTCACCACCGCGTCCCGGGCTTCGGCGTCCGAAACCTCCGCGAAGCCCTGCAGGTCCTTCGGATCCACGCTCAGCTTTTGCCGGTAGGCCTCGCCCGCCTTGGTTTCGCTCTCCATGCCCTGCAGGAACGAGTAGCCTTGTCCATGGGAGCGGGCCCGGACGGCCCGGCGGTCGCCGACCCAGAGCTGCTCGAAGGTTTCCGTGCCCTCCGGGGTGCGCAGTTCCCAGCGGCCGGCCTTGCCCGGCTGGAACGGGGGCAGCTCGCGTCCGCCGGACAGCACCACGTCAGCGCCCGTGGCCGCGACATAGGCGATCGGGTGCGTCGCGTCCCCGCCATCGACGGCGTCGAAGGCGACGGTTTTGGCCAAGCGGTAGGTGCCCGTCGCGAAAACGACCTGGACGGACTCCGTCAGCGGACGCGGCAACTTACGGACGGCGAGGCGCGCGCCCTCGAGCGAGGCCAGCGGGCCGTCGGTCCGCGCGGCGTTCGGGCGCGCGAGCTTGCCCGACCAGGCGTCGTTGCCGTCCGTCGCCACGTGCAGGTCGAGGGCGAGGAGCGGGAAGGGCAGGGCGAAGGCCGCGAGCAGGGCGAGGTGACGGGACAGCATGACGCCCCCTTGCTAGACTTACGCCTCCCGCCCGACAATGCTTTACCCTACCCGCAGCAGCCGTCCCGCCGTGGGCGGCGGACCGGTGGCGCGGCGAGGTCGACCATGGCCATGAGCGGCGGCGGCAGCGGGCGGCGCGAATAGTGGCACCACCGGCCCTCTTTCCGCGCGACCACGAGTCCGCCGCGGCGCAGCATCGCCAAGTGGCGCGAGACCGTCGGTTGATCCCGTCCCACCCAGGACTGCAGGTCGCAGACGCAGACCTCGTCGCGTCCGATCCGGGCCAGCAGGGCCAGGCGGGTCGGGTCCGCGAGCGCCCGGCAGATCGTCGGCACCGCGGGGGCGGGGCGGGTTCGCTTGACTCCGGGCATCCCGCCAAGATATATATGCATAAGCATATGCAAACCCTAAAGGCCCAGCCCCTCACTTTCGCCGAGTTCCGGCAGGCGCTGGCGCTGGCGCCGGCCCTGGGGTTGCGCTTCCGCCTGCCGACCGGCGGGCTGACCCCCATCCACCTCCACCTGACCGAAGTCGCCCGCGTCGAGAAGCGTTTCATCGACTGCGGCGGCACGATCCGCACCCAGGCCTCGGCTCGCCTGCAGCTCTGGGCGGCGGACGACACCGAGCACCGCGTCGGCTGCGCCAAGGCCCTGCAGGTCCTCGAGCGCGGCGTCGGCCTGCTCGGCGCGACCGACCTGCCGATCGAGGTGGAGCACGATTTCCCGTTGCTCACCGTCTTCCCGGTGCTCGGCTCGGTCGTCGAAGGCGGCGAGCGCGTCTTCCTCCTGGGTGCGACCAAGGCCGACTGCCTGGCACCCGAGGTCTGCGTCCCGAACGCCTGCAAGCCCGGCAGCGGTTGCTGCTGACCCTTTCCCCCATGAGCAAGCCCCTGGTCCTCATCCTGTGCACCGGCAATTCCTGCCGGAGCCACCTCGCCGAAGCGATCCTCCGTCGCGCCGCCGGGGACGTCATCGAAGTCGCCAGCGCCGGCTCCAAGCCCGCCGGCTACGTCCACCCGGAGGCCCTCGCGGTCCTCAAGGAAATCGGCCTCGACGCCTCCGGCCACCACTCCAAGCACCTCTCCGAATTCCTGGCCCGGCCGGTCGCCACCGTCATCACGGTCTGCGGCAACGCGGATCAGGTCTGCCCCGTCTTCCCGGGCCAGGCCAACCGCTACCACTGGGGCTTCAGCGATCCCGCGCACGCGACCGGCACCCCGGAGGAAATCCGCGCCGAATTCCGCCGCGTCCGCGATCAGATCAGGCTGGTCTTCGAGGCCTACGCCGCCGGCCTGAAGGAAAAGCGCGCCTAAGCGCCGCCGGCCGGCAGGCGCCGGTGGATGTCGTCCCAGAGCTCCAGGCGCGCGTCGATCGCGGCCTTGGCGGCGTCCGCGGCCTCGGTCGCCTTGCGCGGGTCGTCCCCGCAGAGCAAGGCCGTCATGCGTCGGGCGATTTCGCCGTGGTGGCCGCCATCGACCTCGATGTGGCGTTCGAGGTAATAGCGGAACACCGCCAACTTGCCCGGGTGGTCGGCGTCCAGGCGGCGGACGACGCCTAGGAACATCTCCGGGATGAGGTCTTCCCGCCCGTAGGTGAAGGCGGCCGCCACTTCGTGGAGCTTGCCGTCGCACGCCAGCCGGAGCGTCGCCGCGGTGAAACGCGCCGCGCCCGCCGGGGGATTCGCCGCCCGCAAGGCCTCGGCGAAATCGGCCCCGCCCGCGACAGCCGCGACCAGCGCGCGCACCGGCGCGTCCTCGGCGCCCGCCGCCCGCATCGCGCGGAGGTAGAGGTCGAAGTGGCTGATCCGGCCACCCTCGGGGTCGACGTCGGACTCCTCGCCGCAGACGATCTCGTTGATGAGGAAGCGCACCTCCGCGTCGCCCACCGGGACCCAGGGCACGGACACGCAGGTGAGGTCGCGCTGCAGCCGCTTCAGCAGGGACATGAAATCCCAGACGGCGAAGGCGTGGGAGGCCATGAAGGTGCGGACCTCCCCGAGGTCGCGCAGCCGGCCGTACAACGGGTGCGCGAGCAGGCGTTCGCGGGCCGGGGCGATGTGGTCGCGGATGCGGTCATGCAGCTCCATGTCGTCCAAAGTAGGGGACGGCGTCCGGAGGCAAGCCTCGGCGAGGGTTATTTGCCCAAATCGAAAAGGTAGCGGAACAGGTCGGCGAGCTCGGCGGGCGTGAGCCCGGCCGTCAGTCCTTCCGGCATGATCGAGCCGACGTCGGAGCGCGCGGCGAGGTTCGCCTTGGCGACGACGTCCACCCCGCCGACGGCGAAGTTGCGCAAGGTCAGCTGCTCGGTGGTTTCGCCGATGCGGTAGCCCTGCAGCTCGCGGCCATCCTTCGTGGTCACCTGCGTGAGCAGGTAGCCTTCCTTGACCTGACGTTTCGGCCAGAGCACCGACTCGACGATCGCCTCCGGCGACATCGCGCGGCCCACGGCGCTCAGGTCGGGTCCGATGGCGCCGCCTTGGCCGCCGAACTGGTGGCAGGAGAGGCACGCGCGCGCGGCGGACTTGGCGATGGCTTCGCCGCGACGGGCGTCGCCGGTGGCCTGCGCCGACCCCACCAGGCGCGCGACGAGCGCGGGGTCGTAGCCCCCGAGGGTCTCGCTGACGCCGGCCGCGGCCTGCAGGGCCCGGCGTACTTCCGCGTCGTCGCGGCCGACTTGCGCCATCCATTGCAGGGCGAGCCGGGCGGCCTCCGCCTTCGGCGGGCGCTTCGTGAGCGCCTGCGCGAGGAGCGCCGGACCACCCTTGAGCTCGAGCAGGGGCGCGAAGATCGGCCCGACGGCGGTGCCGTCGCGGCAAGCCTCCAGCCGGGCCCCGCTGCCTTCCGCGACCGCCGCGGGCGCGTGCGGGGCCAGCGCCGCCAGGGCGACGTCGCGGACCGTCGCATCCGCGGCCTCGAGCAAGGGGGCGAGGCGGGTCAGCGATTCGGCCTTGCGAACGCGCGCGTAGGCGGAGATGGCCGCGAGGCGGACTTCCGGGGCGGTGCCTTCGGCCAACCAAGCCTCGAGCTTAGGCAGCGCCCCGTAGTCCTTGCCGGCCACCGCGATGACGCGGCAGGCCGTCGCCTGCGCGAAAGGTTCCGGCCGGGCGAGCCAGGCGCGGACGAGCGGTCCGTAGTCGAGGCCCGTCCGCAGGCGCGCCGTCGCCACCCAGACGTCGGCCAAGGCGGCGTTGTTCGGCTCCTGCCGCAGGGCGAACTCGGCTTCGGGCACCGCGCCCGTTTGGATGAGCACGGCCAGGATCTTGAGGCGGGCTTCCGCGGTGAGGCCGGGTCTTGCGGCCAGGGCCTTAAGCTTGGCCACCGAGTCCGTCTGCCCCATCGTGGTGTAGAGTCGCGCAAGGGCTTCCGGCCGGGTTTCCAGGCCGAGCTTGCCCTTCGCGTCGGCGGCCTGCCACGCGGGTGCCAAGGCGTGGATCGTCTGCGTCAAGGCGTGCTCCAAGGCGGCGTCGAGCGGTTGTTCCAGGACCAAGGTGGCGATCTGCGCGGCTTCGGCGCCCCAAGCGGGCGGCGCCCAGCCGCAGGCCACCACTGCCGCCATGCGCACGCGCGGGTGAGGGTCGCGTACCGCTCGGCGGAGGAAGGCCCGCGCTTCGGGCAGCGCGGCGCCCCAGTCCGCCAGGAGGCCGGCGCCCCAGGCCCGGTACCGGAAGTCATCGGCCGCCAGCAGTCCCTTGACCAGCGTCGCGCTCGGTTGCTCATGGGCGGCGAACACGCCGCTGAGCTCGAAGAGCAT
Organism: Opitutales bacterium; assembly: GCA_044340815.1. Lineage (GTDB taxonomy): Bacteria > Verrucomicrobiota > Verrucomicrobiia > Opitutales > UBA953 > UBA953. The sequence continues at coordinate 5,146 of JBIISU010000053.1, forward strand.
GGCCGGCGTCGCCTGGGTGAGGTCGACGGAGCTCAGCGCCGCGCGCACCTCCGCGGCCGGGAGCCGGTAGAGTCGGAATTTGGCGGCATCGCGTTCCCAGCGTTCCGGCGAAGCCAGGCGCGGGATGAGTTCGGTGGCGGTCGACGTCCCGAGGGCCGGGCGCGGCAACGTGGCCCGACCTTCCGCCGTGATCCGCCAGATGCGCCCGTGCGACTGGTCGCGCCGCGGGTCGCGGTAGCTCGCCTGGTAATGGCCGATCACCGGGTTGAGCCAGTCCGCGACGTAGATCGCGCCCTCCGGGCCGACGCGCGTCTCGACCGGCCGGAACTCCTTGCCGCCCGCGAGCAGGTCGCCGAGGTCCTCGGTGCGGAAGCTCGAGCCTTGGTCGCGGAGCCGATACAGCTGGACCTGGCTGGTGAAGTAGGTGCTCTTCAGCAGCACCCCGCGCAATTCCTCCGGGAGGTGCGAGCTGCCGAGGATCTCGGGTTCCATGCTCTTGCCCCGCGAGTGCGCCAACGCCGTCGGCAGGGCTTGCGGGTGCAAGGTGGGGATGAGTCCGGGTGTGGAATGCCAGATCGGCGTGTCGGCGCCGCTGCCATGGAACATCTGGCCTTGGTCATCCCAGGCCGTGCCCCAGCAGTTCAAGCCCGCCGCGCTTTCGTTGAGGAAGGAATCCAGCCGCAGCGTGCGCGGGTTGAAGCGCCAGATCCCGCTGCGATTGAGCTCGGCCAGCCCGTAGGGCGTTTCGACGTAGGACCAGATGTGGTAGCCCTGGGTGAACCAGAGGCAGCCATCCGGGCCCCAGCGCAACGAGTTGGCGTCCTGGTGCGTGTCGCCGGTGCCGAAACCGCTCAGGATCGTGACGCGGCCGTCCGCCTTGCCGTCGGCGTCGCGGTCCGTGAGGTGGATCAGTTGCGTGCTTTCGACGACGTACAGCCCGCCGCCGGCCTCGACCGGGGCGAACTCGAAGCCCAAGGGCATGGTGAGCCCTTCGGCGAACCGCCAGGACCGATCGGCCCGACCATCGCCGTCGGCATCCTCGAGCACGAGGATGAAATCCTTGCCGTGCTCGCCGGGTTGGAGCTGCGGGTAGGCGGGCGTGCAGGCGACCCATAGCCGGCCGCGTTCGTCCCAGCGGATTTGCACCGGCCGGATCACGCCGAGGGACTCGTCGGCGAAGAGGTTGACCTTGAACCCCGGGCGGACCTTGAAGCCGGCCAGCTGTTCGGCGGGCGTCGGGGCGGGCGGGTCGGCGCGTTCGGGGAGGGCGGGCGGCGCCGCCGGGCCCGCTTGGCCGGTGACGAGCGCGCGGATGACCGCGTCGGCGTGCGCCAACCTCGGCTGATGCTGCCGGATTTCCTCCACGAAGTTCGGGTGGTTGGGCGCGGCCTTCGCGAAGGGTTGGGTCGTCCGGTCGCCGTAGGCGAAGGCCCAGTTCATGCACCGCCACGTGTCGAACCACAGCCGGTTCTTGGTCACGATCGCCGCGCGGAGGGCCTCCTCCGGTTGCGCGCTCCCCGGCGTCAGCCGGTCGGCGACGGCGGCGGCCACGAGGCGGGCGCCCGTCGTCGTGAGGTGCAGGCCATCGCGCGTGAGCGTCTCGCCGGCCGGCGCGCGGAGTCCCAGCAAGTCCACGTAGAGGAAGCCGTGGCGTCGCGCGATCGCTTCCGCGGCGCCCGCGAAGCGGACCAGGCGCGGGTTCAGCCCGGTGTTGTCGCGGACCCGCGGATCGCGGGGCTTCTCGAAGGGCGTCGGGCCCAGGACGAT
>JBIISU010000054.1:0-6877 GCA_044340815.1 Opitutales bacterium
GTTCTTGCCGATTCGTTTTCCCCAGCCCCAGCCCCAGCCCCAGCCCTCTTAAGAATTACTTCCCCAACAACTCCCGGACCTTCGCGCCGATGGCGGCGGGGGCTTCGGTGCGCTTGTCCTTGTGGGCGGCGATGACGTTCACGAGGGCGCTGCCGACGACCACGCCGTCGGCGACCTTGGCGATGGCCTGGACGTGCGCGGCGGTGGAGACGCCGAAGCCGACGCAGACGGGCAGGGTGGTGTGCTTCTTGATCTCGCCGACCGAAGCGGCGAGGTTGGCGGCGAGCTCCGAGCGCTCGCCGGTCACGCCTTCGCGCGAGACGTAATAGATGAAGCCGCTGGCGTGCTTGGCGATGAGGGCGACGCGGGCCGGCGGGGTCGTCGGGGCGACGATGAAGATGTTGGCCAGGCCGTGCTTCCGCGAGGCGGCGATGAGTTCGCCGGCTTCCTCGGGCGGGCAGTCGAGGACGAGCAGGCCATCGGCGCCGGCGGCCTTCACCTTGCGGCAATACTCGTCGACCCCGAAGGAGAAGAGCAGGTTATAATAGCAGTAGAGGACGATCGGCTTGTCCGTGCCGGCGCGGGTCGCGGCCAGGATGTCGAGCAGGCCGTCGTACGTCATGCCGCCCTCGAGGGCGCGCTGGGCCGCGAGCTGGTTGGTCAGGCCGTCGGCCAAGGGGTCCGAGAAGGGCACGCCGACCTCCAGGATGTCGGCGCCATTGGCGGCGAGCGCGAGCAGCACGGCCTTGGAGGTGGCCACGTCCGGGTCGCCGGCGCACACGTAGCTGACGAAGGCCGGGCGGCCTTCGGCTTTGCAGCGGGCGAACGTCTGGGCGATGCGGTCCATCGCCCCGAGGCAAGCCGCCTTTGGGCGGGAGGGCAAGGCGACTTATTGGAAGGCCGCGGCCATTTCCCCTTTGCCCGCGCCGACCCGTTCCGCAGGCTGTCCGCATGAGCCTGCCACTGGTCCTCAAATTCCTCCTCTCCGCCTCCGTCATCGTCGGCGCCGCCGAACTCGCGAAGCGCAACGTTTCCCTCGGCGCCCTCCTTTGCGCGCTGCCGCTGACCAGCCTGCTCGTGATGATCTGGACGTGGGTGGACACCGGCGACCAGGCCAAGGTCATCGCGCTCAACTGGTCCATCCTCGCCTACACCATCCCGTCCTTCGTCCTGTTCCTGGCCTTCCCGTCCCTGCTGAAGGCCGGGCTCGGTTTTTGGCCGTCGCTGCTCCTAGCCTGCCTCGTCACCGGCGGCGTCTACAAACTCTGCCAGCCGCTGCTCGACCGGGCCGGTGCCTGAGCATTCCGGGTTTGCCAGCCCGGCTCGCCCGGGTAAGTTCCTCCCGTCGGCCCAAGTGGTGGAATGGCAAACACATCAGACTTAAAATCTGCCGCCGTGAGGCTTACTGGTTCGAGTCCAGTCTTGGGCACGACGTTCAGCCCTTCAGCGAGAACGGCGTGAAGTCGGTGGCCGAATCGTCGGCGTCCACGCCCTCGGCGCGCTTGAGCCGCTCGCAGACCACGTAGGTCATGGGGGTCATCACCGCCTCGACGAGCACCTTGAAGGCCCAGTTGGCGGCCATGACCTTGAGCAGGGTCGCGCCGGTCCAGATCCCCGCGAAGGCCAGCGGGTAGAAGATGAGGCTGTCGACGGCTTGGCCCACGATGGTGGAGCCGATGAAGCGAAGCCAGGCGTGGCGGCCTTGGGTGCGTACCTTGAGCTTCGCGAGCACGTAGGAGTTGAGGAAATCGCCGACGCAGAAGGCGAGGATCGAGCCCAGCGCGATGCGCCAGCCGCCGCCGAAGCAGAGCTGCAGGGCGGGCTGGAGCTGGGCGCTGAACGGTTCGTGCGGGCTTGCGGGCAAGGTCAGCACCACCCAGGTCATCACGGTGGCGAAGAGCATCGCCGCGAAGCCCGCCCAGATCACGCGGCGTGCCAGGGCGTAGCCGTACACTTCCGTCAGGATGTCGCCGAAGATATAGGAGAGGGGGAAGAACAGGTTGCCGGCGCCGAACTGCGTCGGTCCCAGCAGCGGCAGGTCCAGCATCACCACCTTCGCGGGCCCGATGAGGTTGGAGCAGAGCAGCACGGCCACGAAGCCCCCGAGGATCAGGTCGTAGTAGCGGAAGCCGCGGTGCATGGACGTAGTCTGGAGGGAAAGTCGGGAGACGCCAGCCGGGGTGGCGGAATCTCCCGCTCAGAGCGCGGTGCCCTTCGCCACGGCCAATTCGCGGAGTTCCCGCAGGGGACGCTCGTAGGCCTTCAGGGCTTCGAGGTAGTCGGCGTGCTGCTTGCGGGCCGCCTCCAAGGTCGGTTCGGCCTTGAGCCGGCTGGCTTCCGCGCGCGCCTGGGCCGCGGCGACCAGTTCCTCCTCGCGCACGATCTGGGCGGCGGCCGCCGTGATGGCCGCCTCCAGTTGGACGTAGGTGTTGAGGTCGGCCTTCGTCGCCGCCTCGGGGTCATGCAGCAGGGTCGACAGCTTTTCCTTCAGCGCGGCCTGCTTGAGCCGCAGGCTTGCGAGCCTTTCGGTGGCCGTCGCGGCCAGGGCCTCGGATTGGCGGACCTTGGCCTCCACCTGGCTCTTGTCCAGGAGCGTGCGCCGGAGCGCGAGGTAAAGTTCGCGCGTCTTCACGTAGTTGGCTTCGCCGATGAGCTTGGCCACGGTCGGCTTGATCTCCTCGGGCAGCAGGTAGCTCTTGCCCTCGATGCGGACCTTGATCTTCCCCGCGGGCTGCGCGTAGACGTTCGGCGGCAAGGCCGGCAAAGGCGTCTCCTCGGCCGGAGCGGCCATCGCGAGGATGGTCGCCGACAGCAGGGCGAAGAGGGCGGGGCGGGCCTTCACGCGCCCATTCCTAGGCTTCCCCTCGACTTCGTCAATGACGGCTTGGCGCCGGCGGCGGCTAGAGGGCGGTTCCCGCGGAGAGCGCCAGCGCCCGGAGTTGGGCGAGGGGGCGCTCGTAATCGGCCAAGGCCTTGACGTAATCCTGGCGGGCTTGCTCGGCCCGCGCCTGCGCGGGTTCGGCCAGCCGACGGCCTTCCTCGGCCTTGCCACGGGCCCGGTTCTCCTGTTCTTCCGCCCCGGACAACTGGGACTGTGCGCGCACCAGCTGTTCCTGCAGGAAGACCAGTTGGTTCGGGTCGTAGGGTGGGGTCAGGCGGAAGAGCGCCAGTTGCTGGCGGGCGTTCTCCAGCTGCAGCCGGGCGCGCTCGGTCGCCAGCCCGAGCCTTTGGACGGTGGCCTCCAGGCGCGCCACGGATGACTCGGCCTTGGCTTTGTCGGCCAGCGCCCGGCGGTAGGCTTCGTACGCGACCTTCGCGCCTTGGTAGTTCGCGTCCGCCAGGAGTCGGGCGACGGGGTCCTTGTGGATGGTCTCCAGCTGGTAACGGCGGTTGTCGATGCGGAGGATGAACTTGCCCCCGATCTCGTCGTAGACGATCGGCAGGTTCTGCGGCGGCGACGGTTCCTCGGGCGCGGCGCCGAGCAGGGCCGCGAGCAGGCAGGGTAGGGTGGCGAGCAGGGCCCTCACTTCGCCTTCTTCCTAGGGCTTGCCGGCGGCGGGGTCAATGCGGGTTCGCGCCGGTGACGCGACGCCACGTGTTGCCGGATCATGGCCTCCACCTGGGACCGCAGCAGCTCGCCGCCCATGTCGGCCAGCCAGAGCTTCACCATGCCGGCGTAGAGGCATAACGTCTCGAGGGCGGCGAGCCGGGGGTCCAGTCCCCGCTCGGTCAGACCTTCGGCCGCGGCCTGCGCGTAAAGTTCGCGCAGCTCCCCGGCGAAGGCCTCGCCCGCCTTCATCAATTCCGTGCGGACCGGGGCGAGCTCGTCCACGTATTCGCATTTCCAGAGCATGACCTCGTAGGTCTGGCGCGCCGCCGGTTCGCGCCGGAGGCGGTGGATCGCCTCGAGCAAGGTCGTCTCCAGCCGCCGCAACGCATCGGCCGAGCCGGGCGGCTCCAGCCGCAGCAACGTACCCGTATCGGCGCGGACCGCGCGGAAGAGGTCGGCCTTGTCGCGGAAGTGCCAGTAGACGGCCCCGCGCGTCACGCCGGCCTCCTGGGCGATCTCCTCCAGCGAGGTGTTCGTGACGCCCGCCCGGCTGAACACTTGTCGCGCGGATTCGACGATCCGGTGACGGGTGAGGGCGGCCTCCGCTTTGGTCTTGCGAGCCATGATGCAGCAAATAGATTTACATACATGAATGTATGTAAATCTCGCCCTGTCGAGGCGCTACTGCTCGGCCTCGGTCTCCTGGGGCTCGTCGCCTGCGGCGACGGTCCGCCGCCGGCGACCCCGCCGCCCTTGCCGGTCAGCCTGCTGACCGCCCAAGTCCAGCCCTACCCGCAGGACGCCGAACTGACCGCGCAGGTCGAGGGCACCCGCGAGGTCGAGGTCCGCGCCCGCGTCGCGGGCATCTTGCTCGCCCAGTCCTATCGGGAAGGCGCGGAGGTCAAGGCGGGCGACCTGCTGTTCCGGATCGACCCGGCTCCCTATGAGATCGCCTTGGCCTTGGCCAAGGCCCAGCTCGCGCAGGAGCAGGCCCGCGCCGACCAAGCCGCGGCGGAAGCCGCCCGTCAGGCCAAGCTGCTCGCCGAACGGGCGACCAGCGTCAAGGAGGAGGCCGATGCCCGTTCCGCCGCGGCCGCCGCGACCGCCGCCCGCGACATCGCCGTGGCCCGGGTGCGCTCGGCCGAGCTGGACCTTTCGTACTGCGAAGTCCGCGCCCCGATCGCGGGCTTCACCGGCCGGCTCGCCCGCTCCGAAGGCTCCCTGGTCTCGCCGGGCGCCGACAGCCTGCTGACGACGGTCGTGCAGCGCGAACAGGTCTGGGTCCGCTTCGGCCTCTCCGAGCAGGATTTCCAGCGGCTCTTCGCCGGCGACGCCGCCGCGGCCACCGCGGCCAAGGTCGAGGTCCTCGACGCCGCGGGGAAGCCCCGGCCGCTCGTCGGGAAGGTGAATTTCGTGGCGGCCCAGGTGGAGGCCCGTCTCGGCACCATCCAGATGCGGGCCGAGTTCCCCAACGGGGCTGGCGCCCTCCTGCCCGGGCAGTTCGTCCGCGTGCGCCTCGCCGGCCGTCCCTTGCCCGCGGCCGTCGTCGTGCCGACCTCCTGCCTCCTGCAGTCGGCCCAAGGACGCTTCGTCTACGTGCTCGGCGCGGGCAACGTCGCGCAGGTCCGTCCCGTCCAGCTCGCCTTCGTGGAAGGGTCGCAGACCGTGCTCCTCGCCGGGCTCGCGTCCGGCGAGCGCGTCGTCCTCGACAACCTCGTCAAGGTCCGCCCCGGCGCCCCGCTGGTTCCCCGCGCCCCCGCCGCCAAGTAAGCGCCCGCGATGTCCTGGGAATTCTTCATCCGCCGGCCGATCTTCGGCACCGTGCTCTCGCTGGTCGTGGTCATGGCCGGCCTGATGGCCTTCCGGCTCCTGCCGGTTTCCCAGTACCCGCAGATCGCCCCGCCCACCGCCACCATCGCGATCTCCTACCCGGGCGCCTCGGCCGAGACGCTGATGCGCACGGTCGCCGCGCCGATCGAGGATGAGATCAACGGCACCGACAACCTCCTCTACTATTCCTCGACTTCCTCCTCCAACGGCCTGCTCACGATCACCGTGACCTTCGAGCCGGGCTCCGATCCGGACCTGGCCGTCATCAACCTCACGAACCGCGTCAAGGTCGCCGAGCCGCGGCTCCCGGACGAGGCCCGCCGCCTGGGCGTCGTGGTCAAGAAGCGCTCGAACGACATCCTGATGTCCGTCTCCGTCATCTCGAAGGACGGCAGCCGCGATTCGGTCTTCCTCAGCAACTACGCCGCCGTGAACGTCGTCGAGGAGATCAAGCGCGTGCCCGGCGTCAGCGACGCCGGCATCTTCGGCGCGCGCGACTACTCCATGCGCGTCTGGCTGCGCCCGGACAAGATGGCCCAGCTCGGGGTGACGCCGGGCGACGTGGCCCGCGCCATCCGCACCAGCAACAACCAGTACGCCGCCGGGCGCCTCGGCCAGGAGCCGACCGTGGCCGGCCAGTCCCTGGTGATGCCGATCATCACGCCGAGCCGGCTGGCCACCCCGGAACAGTTCGGCAACATCCTCCTGCGGGCCGACGGGGCCGCGGGCGTCCTGCGCCTGCGCGACGTCGCGACGGTCGAGCTCGGCGCGCAGAGCTACGAGCAGCAGGCCACGCTCGACGGCCGGACGGCCGTGGGCATCCGCATCTTCCTCGCCCCCGGCGCCAACGCGCTCGACGTGGCCCAGGCGGTCAAGGACCGGGTCGCGCAGCTGTCGCGCCGCTTCCCCTCGGGCGTCGACTACGACATCCCGTTCGACACCACGCGCTTCGTGGCCGCCTCCATCCGCGAGGTCGAGCATACGCTCTTCGAGGCGGGCATCCTCGTGGTCCTCGTGGTCTTCCTCTTCCTCGGCAGCTGGCGCGCGACGCTGATCCCGATGATCGCCGTCCCGGTCTCCCTGATCGGCACGTTCGCCGGCCTCTGGCTCTTCGGCTTCGGCATCAACACCCTGACGCTCTTCGCCATGGTGATCGCCATCGGCATCGTGGTCGACGACGCGATCGTCGTCCTCGAGAACGTGGAGCGCCTGATGGAGGAGAAGGGGCTGTCCCCGTTCGACGCCGCGCTCGCCTCGGTCCATGAGGTCTCCGGCGCGATCGTCGCGATCGTGCTGGTGCTCGTGTCCGTCTTCCTGCCCGTCGCCTTCCTCGGCGGCATCGCCGGTACCCTCTACCGGCAGTTCGCGGTGACCGTGTCGATCGCGGTGATCATCTCGGGCTTCGTCGCCCTGACGCTCACCCCCGCGCTCTGCGCCGCGATCCTGCGGCCCCGATCCCACGGCGCCACGACCGGTTTCCTGGGCGGGTGCGCGCGC
>JBIISU010000055.1:0-6873 GCA_044340815.1 Opitutales bacterium
ACGGCGCTCGCCTGGATCGTCGCGGCCCTCGTCTATCAGCTCGTCAGCCGGCTGGCGCCGCCCGCATGAGCCTCGACTTCGTCCTCGTGTGCGCCTTCGTCGGCGCGGCCACCGGCTGGCTCGTCCGTCGGTGGATCGCCGCGGCGCGCCGACGCAAGGAAGGCGGCTGCGCGGGCGGCTGCGGTTGCGCGACGAAGGTGAAGCCGAAGAAGTGAGGGCAAGCGAGGAAGAGTGCAGAGTACGGATGACCGAGCGGCAGCGCACGCGGATAGGGCAATCCGTCGCCCTGACCCGTATCCGTCCCTCCGTACTCCGTAATCAGCAATCTGTACTCCATGCCTTCCCTTGCTCAAGCCGGCTGCTGCTGGCTGAGGCAGTGCAGCGCGCCGCCTTCGATGAGCAGCACGCGGCAGTCGATGCCCACGATCTTCCGGCCGGGGAAGCAGTCGGCGATGATGCCCATCGCGACCTGGTCTGAGTCCTGCCCGTAGAGCGGCACGAGGACGCCGTCGTTCACGATGAGGAAGTTCGCGTGGCTGGGCGGGAGGTCCCGGCCGGCGAGGCGGATGGGCTTCGGCAGCGGCAGCTCGAGGATGTCGAGGCGCTGTCCGCGCGGCCGCAGCTCGCGCAGGCGGCGGAGGTTCTCCTGCATCGGCGCGTAGTTGGGCGAAGCCCGGTCGGACTCGCTGACGGCCAGGATCGCGCGCGGCGCGATGAAGCGCGCGAGGTTGTCGATATGGCCGTCGGTGTCGTCGTTGGCCAGGCCTTCGCCGATCCAGAGGAGTTCGTCGACCGCCAGGCCGTCGCGGATGGCGGCGTGGAACGCCGCGTCATCGCGCCCTTCGGCGCGGTTCGGGTTGTTCTGCACGGCCTCGGTGGTGAGGAGCAGGCCGTCGCCGGAGACCTCGATGCCGCCGCCCTCGAGCTCGAACGGGTAGCTGAACTTCTGCACGCCGAGCTTGGCGGCGACCTTGCCCGGCACCTGGTTGTCGAGCGAGGCCTCGAACTTGCCGCCCCAGCCGTGGAATTCCCAGTCGGTGAGCGCGAGTTCCCGGGTCGCGTCGTTCTTCACGAAGATCGGGCCGTGGTCGCGGCACCAGACGTCGTCGGTGGCGATGTCGGTGAGCTCGATGACGGAGAGGTCGGCCTTGGCGGCCTTGAGCTCGCGTTCGGCCTCGGCGCGCAGCTTGCCGGCCGCGTTGATCTTCACCGGCTGGAAGCGGGCGATCGCCGCGGCGAACTCCGCGAACTTCGCGGGGATGAGCCCGTAGTGCCCGGGCCAGAGCGCGGTGTTCGACGGCCACGAGAGCCACGTGGCGGACTGGGGTTCCCATTCCGCGGGCATGCGGAATCCGAGGGAGCGAGGCGTGGCCATGCGGAAGGTCAGTCGCGCAGGCGGCGCGTCAGGTCGCCGTAGGCGTCGATGCGGCGGTCGCGGAAGAACGGCCAGATGCGGCGGAACGCGCGTTGCTTCGCCAGGTCGCAGTCGGCGAGGAGGACTTCTTCCTTCTCGACCGAGGCGCGGGCGACGATCTCGCCGTAAGGATCCGAGACGAAGCTCTGGCCCCAGAACTGGGTGCGGCCTTCGGTGCCGACGCGGTTCGTCGCGGCGACGTAGCAGCCGTTGGCGACGCCATGGCCGCGCTGCACGGTCTCCCAGGCGTTGTGCTGGGCCTGGCCGAGGGCGGCCTTCTCCTCAGGGAGCCAGCCGATCGCGGTCGGGTAGAAGAGGATGTCGGCCCCGGCGAGCGCGGTGAGGCGCGCGGCCTCGGGGTACCACTGGTCCCAGCAGATGAGCACGCCGATGTTGCCGTGCGCGGTCCGCCAGCTGCGGAAACCCAGGTCGCCGGGCGTGAAGTAGAATTTCTCCTCGAAGCCGGGGTCCTGCGGGATGTGCATCTTGCGGTACTTGCCGAGCACGGTGCCGTCGGCGTCGATGACGGCCGCGGTGTTGTGGTAGACCTCGCTGCCGCGCGCCTCGAAGAGCGGGGCGACGATGACGACGCCGAGGCGCTTGGCGACCCGGGCGAGTTCCGTCACGGTCGGGCCGGTCTCGATGGGCTCGGCGAGGTCGAAGTTCGCCGGGTCCTGGGTGATGCAGAAATACTTCGTCGTGAACATCTCCTGCAGGCCGACGATCTTCGCGCCCTTGGCCGCGGCCTCCTCGATGCGGGGGATGGTCTTGCGCACGTTCGCCGCCGGGGTGTCCTCGGCGGTGAGCTGGACGAGACCGACGCGGACGGAGTCAGCCATGGCGGGGCGTCAGTAGACGAGCTTGTTGATCGGGTATTCCACGATGCCCTCGGCCCCGGCGGCCTTGAGGGTCGGGATGAACTCGCGGGCCTGGCGGGCGTCGATGATGGTCTCGACGGCGATCCACTCGGGGTTGCTCAGCGACGCGACCGTCGGGTTGCGCAGGGCGGGTAGGGCGGCGGCGACGGACTCGAGCTTGGCCTTGGGGAGGTTGAACTTCAGGCCGACCATGTGCTGCGCGGCGAGGGCGCCCTGCAGCATGAGGACGATCTGCTCGATCTTGGCGCGCTTGGCGGGGTGCGCCCACGCGGCCTTGTTCGCGACGAGGACGGTGGTGGTCTCCAGCAGCTGCGCGACGATGCGGAGCTTGTTGGCCTTGATGGAGGAGCCGGTCTCCGTGATGTCGACGATGGCGTCGGCGAGCTCGGGGACCTTCACCTCGGTGGCGCCCCAGGAGAATTCGACCTCGCACTCGACGCCTTGCGCCTTGAACCAGCGGCGGGTGGTCTCGACGAGTTCGGTGGCCACGCGCTTGCCGGCGAGGTCCTGCGCGGTCTTGACCGGGGAGTCCTCGGGGACGCAGAGGACCCAGCGGGATTTCTGGGCGGAGGCGCGGCTGTAGATCAGCTCGCACACCTGGACGACGTCGGCGGCGTTCTCCTGGACCCAGTCCTGACCGGTGAGGCCGCAGTCGAAGAAACCGTGCTCGACGTAGCGGGCGACTTCCTGGGCGCGGATGAAGCGGCCATCGAGGGTCGGGTCGTCGAAGGAGGGGCGGTACGAACGGCTGCTCTTGGCCACCGGGAAGCCGGCCTTGGCGAAGAGTTGGAGGGTGGCCTCCTCGAGGCTGCCCTTGGGTAGGCCGAGCATCAATTTCAGGGCGTCCTTACTCATAGGATAATTGAGGAAGCCCGCCCCGCCCCCCCTCGGCAAGCCTTACGTTGGGGGTCGATCCGGCCCGCCGGGGCGGCGGGGGGTGTTAGTTATTGACTCCCTTTCCGCTCGAAAGGACGATTTGCCCCTCTCCCCACCGTCATGCAGCGCTCCCTGCTTATCCTCTCCGCCTCTTTCCTCCTCGTCGCCTGCGAAGGCCTGAAGAGCCCTTGGTCCTCCACCTCCTCCCCGGAGGGCGCGACCATCGCCACCGTCGCCTCGGCCAACGCCACCGAGGGCGCCCCGGTGACCAACACGCGTTTCTCCTGGGAAAAGGACCTCCCGGCCGGCGAATCCGCCAAGCCGGTCACTCCGAAGGAAACCGTCATCGAGCCCCCGAAGGACGCCAGCAAGGTCCGCGTGATCTCCGTCCGCGAGGACGCCGGTCTCGTCGCCCTCGCCCGCTCCGAGAAGCCCGAGCCCAAGTCCCGCCTCCAGCTCGTCAAGGACGGCAAGGCCATCCTCGTCGAGGTCGTCCGTTCCGACGACAAGATGATCGTGGTCGGCATCATCCCCAACCAGGACAAGGCCCCCAAGCTCGTCCCGGGCGATGAACTCGGCTGCGGCGTCCTCGCCCCGGCCGCCCCGGCCGCCGAGTAAGCCTCCCGGGCGAGACAGCCCCGTGACAGAAGGACCCGCCCGCCCCGTGCCGGCGGGTCTTTTGTTTGGCGCCCACCCCGGCTAGACCGCGGAAAAGCCAGCTTTTCCCTCCATCGTTGACCGTCCCGACTGGCATGGCTATTGCTCGAAATTCCTCCGTCACCATGCCCGACGTCCCTCCCGTCCGCCGCCCCGGCATCCTGCTGCGCAAGCTGCTCACCATCCTCGCCGGGCTGGTGCTCTTCGTCTTGCTGGCCGGCCTCCTGGCCGTCTGGGCCCTCGGCCGGTTCTCGCCGGGCTTGGTCGATTCCGCCTTGGCCGACGCCACCGGCGCCCACCTCACCGTGGAGTCCAACGACACGAACCTCCTGGTCGGGCGGCTTTCCTACGCGGGCGTCACGCTCACCAACCCGACCCGCTGGAGCGAGCGGGAGTTCCTCAAGATCCGCCGCTTCCACCTCGACGTCGACCCCTGGTCCTTCGCCGGCACCGGTACCCAGAAGGTCCATGAGGCCGAGCTCGACATCGACCGCGTCGTGCTGACGGGCAAGTCCGACAAGTTGTTCGAACTCCTCGGCGACAACAACGCGCTGGATATCTCGAAGGCGCTCAAGGCCGAGGCGAAGGCGTCGGCCGGGGAGCAGCCGGGGGCGCCGGCCGCGTCGCGCCCCTATGAGATCGGCAAGCTGCGCGTGCGCGTCGGCCATCTCACCGTGGTCGGCGGCGACGGCACCGCCAGCCGCCGCGTCCTGCTCGACCAGGACATCAACTTCGTCTTCGAGGCGCGGGACGTCACCGACCGCAACGAGAAGGAGACCGTCCAGAAGCCGCTCCAGGCCATGCTGCAGAAGGAGCTCACGAAGGCCGCCACGCAGCTGCTCTTCGACGTGGGTTCCCAGCGCCTCCGCCCGTCCGTGACCGAGAAGCTCCTCGGCGAAAAATGACCTTTCCGATGTCCGACCCTACGCCTACCCCCGACCAAGCCGCCCCCGACGATCCCGCGCTCCGCCTCGCCGAGCTCGCCGGCGAGGTCGCTCGCCTCAAGGACACCTTGCTGCGCAGCCACGCCGACCAGCAGAACCAGCAGCGTCGCCATCAGCGCGAGCGCGACGACCTCCGCAAGTTCGCCGTCGCCGGCCTCGTCGAGGACCTGCTGCCCGCGCTCGATTCGCTCGCGCTCGGCCTCGAGTCCGCGACCAAGCAGCCCGAGGCGAAGGCCGTCGCCGACGGTTTCCGCATGGCCGTCAACCAGCTCCGCGCGACGCTCGCCGGCCATGGCCTCGCCGAGATCAACCCGCAAGGCCAGCCCTTCGACCCGTCCCGCCACGAATCCGTCGGCCAGCAACCCAGCGCCACCGTGCCCGAGGGGCAGGTCGCCCAGGTCGCCCGGTCGGGTTGGCTGCTCCATGACCGCGTGCTGCGCCCGGCCGCCGTCTTCCTTTCCACCGGTCCCGCCCAAGCCTGAGTCCGGAGATGGCCGCCGATTACTACAGCATCCTCGGCGTCGCGAAGGGCGCGACGGCCGACGAGATCAAGAAGGCCTATCGCAAGAAGGCGATGGAGCACCACCCCGACCGGAACCCCGGCAACAAGGAGGCGGAGGAGAAGTTCAAGCAGGCTTCGCGCGCCTACGAGGTGCTGAGCGACGACGCCAAGCGCCAGCAGTACGACGCGATGGGCCACGCGGCCTATGAGCAGGGCGGCGCCGGCGGTCCCGGTCCCGGCGCGGGCGGCGGCTTCCGCGGCGGCGACCCGCGCGACATCTTCAACCAGATGTTCGGCGGCGCCGGCGGGTTCGGCGACATCTTCGGCGGCGGCGGCGACGGCGGCCAGGACAACTCCGGCGAGGACCTGCGCGTGGACGTGCGCGTCACCCTCGAGGAGGCGGCCGAGGGCATCGAGAAGAAGATCCCCTACCGCAAGCACGTGCCGTGCGGCAAGTGCGCCGGCTCCGGCGCCGAGGCCGGCGCGAAGAAGAGCCGCTGCCCGACGTGCCATGGGCAGGGCCAGGTCATCCGCTCCCAGGGATTCTTCCAGATGCGCCAGACGTGCCCGGCCTGCGGCGGCGAAGGCGAGCGCATCGACAAGCCCTGCAAGGGCTGCTCGGGCGAGGGCCGCGTCATCGCCGACACCACCGTCACCGTGCGCATCCCGCCCGGCGTCGACACGGGCACGCGCCTGCGTTCCGCCGGCAATGGTTCGGCCGGTCGCCGCGGCGCCGACGCGGGCAACCTCTACGTGGTCGTGTCCGTCCAGGAGCACGAGCTCTTCGACCGCGACGGCGACGACCTGATGGCGTCGATCCCGGTCAAGTTCACCGTGGCGACGCTCGGCGGCTCGATCGCCGTCCCGAAGCTGAAGGGCAAGACCGTCCTCAAGATCCCCGCCGGCACCCAGGGGGGCACGACCTTCCGCCTCCGCGGCGAGGGCATGCCCAACCTCCGCGGCAACGGCGCCGGCGATCTCCTCGTGCGCGTCGACATCGACGTCCCGAAGAAGCTGACGGAGGAGCAGAAGGCCGCGCTGCAGGCTTACCAGAAGGCCTGCGGCGACGTCGAGGCCCCCGTCGCGGAATCCTGGCGGCAGAAGTTCAAGAAGTTCTTCCCGTAAGCGCCCTTGCCCGCCGGGGTCGCTCCCGTAAAGTCGCCCGATGCCTCGCCACCCGGGCCAAACCGACCGACTCATCCGCCGTCTCCGTTGGGACGAGCTGGATGAGGGTTGGCTGCGCGCCTTCGCGGCGCTGGCGCGCGACGAGGACCTGGCGGGCGCCGGCCTGGCGACGCGCCCCGGCGTCCGTGGCGATCCGTCCGCGGCCCTGCTCGCCGGCGCCGGTCGCGCCCGCGCCCACGTCGTGGCGCGCCGGCCGATGACGATCGCCGGGCTCGGGATGATGCGGCCGATCTTCGCCGCCTACGACCAGGCCTGCGTCGGCCGGCCCCTCGTCGCGGAGGGCGCCGAGGTCGCCGCCGGGACCGTCGTCGCCGAAGTCGAGGGCCCCGCCGCCGCCCTGCTTTCCGCGGAGCGCATCCTCCTTAACTTCCTCCAGCGCCTGAGCGGCGTGGCCACGCGCACCCGCGAGCACGTCCG
>JBIISU010000056.1:0-6679 GCA_044340815.1 Opitutales bacterium
CACCGCCGAAGGCGGCACCACCCCGGGGCTGGGCACCATCGAGGCGGCCCGGGAGCTCCCCGGGGTCAAGCTTCACGTCATGATCCGCCCGCGCGGCGGCGACTTCCTCTACACCGACGCCGAGTTCAAGATCATGCTGCGCGATATCGCCGTGGCCCGCGAGGCCGGCGCGGATGGCGTCGTCTTCGGGCTTCTGCGCCCGGATGCCACGGTCGACCTCGAGCGCACCCGCCGACTCGTGGCGGCCGCCAAGGGGATGTCGGTGACTTTCCACCGGGCCTTCGACTGGGCGGCCCAACCGGAAGCGGCCCTGGAGGCGATCATCGCCGCCGGTTGCCACCGCGTCCTGACGTCGGGGCAGGCGCCCGACGCGCTCACCGGCGCCGCGACCCTCGCCAAACTCGTCCAACAAGCCGGCCGACGCTGCACGATCCTCGCCGGCGGCGGCCTGAACCTCGCGAACATCGCCGAAGTGGTCCGCCGCAGCGGCGTGACGGAAGTCCACGCCTCCTTGCGCGGCGTGCAGCCGACCGCGATGCGCGTACGCCCGCCCTCCGTTTCGCTGGGGGCGGCGCCGGATTGGGCGGCAGACGCCATCCCGGTCGCGGACCAGGCCAAGGTCGCCGCGGTCGTGGCCCTGCTCCGCGGACTCGCCGCGGCCGGCTAGGCGCAAAAAAGGCGACCTCGCGGTCGCCTCGTTCGCGTCGTCGGACTCCGCTCAGCGGTTGGTCGAGAGCTGCGCACGCAGGTACTCGACGGTCCGGCGGACGTTCGTGTCGACTTCCATCTGGTTCGTCACGGTCTTGCGGGCGTGGATGACGGTGCCATGGTCGCGGCCGCCGAAGGCCTGGCCGATGGAGACGAGGGACATGCCGGTGAGCTGGGTCGCGAGGTACATGGCGACCTGGCGCGGGAAGGCGATGTTCTGCATCCGGCGCTTGGAGGTCATGTCCGACATCTGGATGCGGTAGTGCTCCGCGACCTTGCGCTGGATGACCTCGGCGGTGAGGGTGTGGCTGGCTTCCTCGACGAGGATATCGTGCAGCAGCTTCTCGACCTGGGCCAGTTCGAGAGGCTTCCGGGTCATGCCGGTGAGGCCGACGATACGGGTCACGGCGCCCTCGAGGTTGCGCACGTTGCGGGCGATGCGGGACGCGATGAACTCGGCGATTTCCGGCGGCAGGTCGAGGCCGCGGGCGGCGGCCTTCTTGCGGAGGATGGCGATGCGGGTCTCGAGGCCCGGGGCCTGGATCGAGGCCACCATGCCCCACTGGAAGCGCGAGACGAGGCGCTCCTGCAGCTTGGCGATCTCGGAGGCGGGCCGGTCGCTGGTCAACACCACCTGCTTGTGGTTGTTGTGCAGCTCGTTGAAGGTGTGGAAGAATTCGTCCTGCGTGGACTCCTTGCCCGCGAGGAAATGGATGTCGTCGATCAGCAGCAGGTCCAGCTCGCGGTAGCGGCGGCGGAACGGGGCGACGCTCCCGGACTGCAGCGCCGAGATGAAATCGTTGGTGAAGGTCTCGGAGGAGATGTAGGCGATGCGGGCCGCGGGATTGGCCGCGTAGACGGAATGCGCGATGGCGTGCATCAGGTGCGTCTTGCCCAGGCCGGTCGGGCCATGGATGAAGAGCGGGTTGTAGTAGTGGCCCGGCTCCTTCGCGACCGCGAGGGCGGCGCCGTGCGCCATCTCGTTCTCCGGTCCGACGATGAAGTTCTCGAAGGTGTTGGTCGCCTTGATCGCCGGCGCCGGCGAGGCGGACGGCGTGCGGACCGCGGAGCGGGGCGCCGGGGCCGCCGGCTGGGCATCGCGCGGGGCGCTGGTGGCGGCGCTGAGACGGTAGTCCATGTTGCTCCCCGCGACCAGGGTCAGCTGGCGACGGAGCACTTCGCTATAGTTGCTATTGACCCAGGCCTCGGTGAGGACGGTCGGAGCCTCGAGAACGAGGATGTTGCCGTCGACGATCCCGACGGCTTGGAGCGTGGAGATCCAAGTCTCGAAGTCGGAACGGGAAAAGGTGTTACGAAGTTCGCTTTTGGCGGTCTCCCACAGGGAAAGGTGACGGTCAGGGCTGGCCATGGAAAGGGGTGGAGGGTTGAGAAAGGTTGTTCACAGGCGGTTTGGAAGCCCGAAAGTTGGAAATATTTGGTAAAAAAGGAGGGCGGGAAGCCGGGGTGGATTGGGCCAGGATGGCGGGCGAGGGAGAAAGGGGCGCGAAAGTTGAATGCAAGTCGTTGGTAGATGGGTGGTTGGAGTCTGATTTCAACCACCGCGGTAGATCGCCGCCGGGAAAGGAGGCGCCCGGTGTCCCTTGGGGTGAGGAACAGGTGCTTTGATGTACCCCTCGACCCGACGCACAAGCGGAAGCCCTGCACAGGATATTCACAGCCCGAGGTTGATAAGAATCCGAAGTAAACGGTTGCACGACCGTCACAATGGACGAATCGCCAATGAAACTAGGCTCACGAGGACCTCGCGAGTTCCGTCAAGTGTTCGTCACCCAGCCGTCGCAGGTCGTCCAAGGTCAGGCAATAGCGCAGCCGATCGCGGATTCGACGCGAACCGGGTAAGCCTTGGGTCAGGGGAAGCAGTCGATCCAACATCCAACGGACATCCCGCGAGCCCAGGCGGCTGGCGTGGACCTCCAGGGTGAGCTCAGCGAGCCGCAGCATCGCCGCCCAGCGTTCGCGCGGGCCGATTTCGCCGGTCAGGGGGGTGCGCCCCTCCAGGGCGGCCTTGACCTCGGCGAAGATCCAAGGATTCCCGAGCGCCGCCCGTCCGATCATCACGCCCGAGACGCCGGACTCGTCGCGACGACGGAGCGCGCCGGCGCCATCCTGCACGTCGCCGTTGCCGATCACCGGGATGCTGACCGCGGCGGCCACGCGGGCGATCCACGCCCAGTCGGCCGCGCCGGCATAACCTTGTTCCTTGGTGCGGCCGTGCACGGCGAGCGCCTCGACGCCCAGCTGCTCCAGCCGACCGGCCACCTCGACCGCGACGATCGAATCCTGGTCCCAGCCGAGCCGCATCTTGGCGGTCAGCGGCACGTCGGGGATCGCGTCCTTCACCGCCTTGACGAGGTCGTACAGCAACGGCGTGCAGCGCAGCAGGCCGGAACCGGCGTTCTGCTCGATCACCTTGTGCGCGGGACAGCCGAAGTTCAGGTCGAGGAAGTCGGGCCGGACCCGGTCGCAGACTTCGCGGGCCGCGCGCGCCATCGAGGCCGGCGTCGCGCCGAAGATCTGCACGCCCATCGGGCGCTGGGTCGCGGTGAAGTCGACCATCTCCCAGGCCTTGGCGTTGTCGCGGATCAAGGCTTCCGACTGGACGAATTCGGTCACCATGACGTCGGCGCCCTGCTCCTTGCAGAGTTGCCGGAAGGCGATGTCGGTCCGGCGCGCCATCGGCGCGAGGTAGAGCGGGAAACGCCCCGGGCCGAACCACGGCAGGCGCGGCGCGGTCCGGCTCACGGGCCGCCTTCCCGCTTCTTCAGGGCGGCCTTCAGCCCGCGCCAACGGGCCAGCCGCTCCGCGATCGCGGCTTCGGCGCCGGCGTCGCCGGGGTGGTAAAGGGAGAGCGGGCGGGCGAGGTAGTCCTGGCCGCTGATGCCTTCGGGGTAGTCGTGGCTGTAGCGGTAGCCCCCACCCTGCCCCAACCGCTTGTTGGTGGCGTTGTGGGCGTCCTTGAGGGCGAGCGGGACCTCCTGCCGGGGCTGGTGGCGGACGGCGTCCTTGGCCGCGGCGATCGCCAAGGTGGTGCGGTTACTCTTCGGCGAAAGCGCGAGGAAAAGCGTCGCGTGCGCCAGGGCATACTCGCACTCGGGCATCCCGACTTGTTCGCACGCCTGGAAAGCGGCCGTGGCCACGCCGAGGCCGCGCGAATCGGCCAAGCCGATGTCCTCGGACGCGCAGATGACGAGGCGGCGGGCGATGAAGCGGGGCTCCTCACCGCCTTCGAGCATCACGAAGAGCCAATAGAGGGCGGCGTCCGGATCCCCGCCGCGCACCGACTTGATGAAGGCGGAGGCGGTGTCGTAATGGTCGTCGCCGCCGTCGTCGTAACGGATGCGCCGTTCCCGGGCGAAGGCCGCCACGGCAGCGGGCGTCACGCTGCCCAGCACCGGCGCGGAGAGCACGAGGGTCTCGAGGCAATTGAGGGCCCGGCGCAGGTCGCCGCCGGCCATCTCCGCCACCTGCCGCAGGACGTCCGCGTCGGCCTTGATGCCGAGGGCGCCGAGCCCGCGCTCGCCGTCGGTGAGCGCCCGGCCGAGGAAGGCCGCCACCTCGTCGACCGAGAGCGGATCCAGCCGGAAAAGGTGGCTGCGGCTGAGCAAGGCCGGGACGACATAGAGCCCGGGATTGTGGGTCGTGCACCCGATCAGGCGCACCACGCCGGCCTCGACGTCGGGCAGGAGCAGGTCCTGCTGGGACTTGTTGAAGCGGTGGATCTCATCCACCACCAGGACCGTCTTGCGCGACGGGTGGCGGCGCGCGTCGGCGAGGACCTCGCGGAGCTCGGCGGTGCCGGACAGGACCGCGTTGACGCGGACGACCTCGGACTTCGTCTCGGCGGCGATCACCTCGGCGAGGGTCGTCTTCCCGCAGCCCGGCGGGCCGTAGAACAACAGGGAACCGAACGTGTCCGCGCGGAGCAGGCGCGGCAGCAGGGCGTCGGGGCCGAGCAGGGCCGCATGGCCCACGACCTCCGCGAGCGCGCGGGGGCGCATCCGCGCGGCCAACGGGCGGCGGGCGGGCGGCAAGGCGGGCTCGTCCGCCGGGCCGAAGCCCGGCAGCGGTGCCTCCACCCCGGTGCGCCGCTCAGCCACGTCCGGTCACTTCTCCTCCGCGTAGGGCACGATGTGGCAGTAGGGCTTCTTGCCGTTGCGCTCGTAATATTTCTGATGGTACTCCTCGGCCTTCCAGAAGACCTGTTCCCCCTCGATCTTCGTCGCGATCGGCGCGGGGAACTTCTTGGCGGCGTCCAGGGCGGCCTTCACCTCCTCGGCGACCTTGCGCTGTTCCGGCGAATGGGCGAAGATCACGGACCGGTACTGGTCGCCGACGTCGGGTCCCTGGCGGTTGACCTGCGTCGGGTTGTGCATGCGGAAGAAATACTCGACGAGCTGGCGGTAGCTGACCTTGGCGGGGTCGAAGGTGACCTGGATGACCTCCGCGTGGCCGGTCTCCTCCTCGCAGACCTGCCGGTAGGTCGGGTTGAGGACCTTGCCGCCGGCGTAGCCGGAGAAGGCCGACACGACGCCGGGGATCTTCGCGTACTGGTACTCGACGCCCCAGAAGCATCCGGCGCCGAAGGTGGCTTTCTCGAGTTTGGGGGTGGTGGGCATGGCGGGGGAGTTCTTGGAAACGGGCGCGTCCGCGGCACCAAGGCCGAGCAGGGACAGCAGGAAGGCGAAGGTCAGGGTGGCTTTCATGGGACGACCCGATGGTGGGGTTTTCAGGATGGCTGGCAAGGGGGACGTGCTCAGGAGACCAGGGCGCGCAGGGCGGCGGAAAGGTCCTCCGCGGGTCGGGGCGGCGTCGTGCGGCCCCGTTCCGGGGTCAGGTAGAAGGTATCCAGGGCGAAACCCTGCTCCGTCGCGACATTCGCGAAGGTGATCGTGTAGCCGGCCCCGCGGATCGCCCGACCCACCCGGAAAAGGAGGCCGATCCGGTCGTTGCACTGGAGTTCGACGACCGTGCGGTCGAGGGCATCCTCCCGATAGACCTCGACCTGCGGAGCCAGCGGCAGATGGGCCCGCCGACGCGGGGCGGTCAGCGCGGCCCGGGTCTCCTCGGCCGCCACCTCGTCGAGCAGGTCCGATCCGTCGATGAGCGAGCGGGCCAAGGCCTCCGTGAAGCGAGCCTTGGCGGCGGCCTCCTTACCGATGGGCAGGGACACCCGGAAGAAGTCGAGGGCGACGTCATCCTCGCGGGAGAACGCGCGGCACGAGAGGATGTTGATGCCCGCCACCGCGAACGCGCCGGCCATGCGGCTGAACAGGCCGGCCCGGTCCCAGGTGACGACCGTGACGACGGACTGGCCGGAGCCGACCTCGTCGTGCCAATCGACGATCGGGCGCAGGGAGAGCTCGGCGTCGCTGGCCGTCACGGCGGTGATGAGCTCGTGCACCATCCGGATGTGCGCGGCGGCGTCCTCCGAGGAGACATGCTGGAAATACCCCGCGGGCATCTGGGAGAAGTGCGCCTCCACCTCGTCGGCCGGCGCGAAGCCCGCCAGGCGGGCGTCCGTCGCCGCGCGCAGGGCTTGGCTGGCGGCGCCTTCGTCGCGCTCGGCCTCGCCGGCGAGCCGGGCCAGCGTGCGTCGATACAGCGTCCAATGCTGCCCGTCCTTGAATTCCGTCCACAGGTCCGGGGAGGTCGCCCGTGCGTCGCAGCGGGTGTGCACATGGAGGTGGCTGAGCACCTGGTCGTCGCCGACGAGGCGGGCGAAACGCTCGATGTTGGCGGGGTCGTCCACGTCATGACGCTGCCAATACAGGCCCATCACGAGGTGGTGGCGGATGACCCCCGCGGCGATGGCGCGCTCCCGGTGGTCGAACCCGAGCCGCTTCAGGATGACGTCGGCCATCGGGACCCCGCGTTCGGCGTGCCCTTCGATGCCGCCGGACTTCGCGATGTCGTGCAGGAAGAGGATCGCAAAGTCCGGCGGCATCGAAGG
>JBIISU010000057.1:0-6607 GCA_044340815.1 Opitutales bacterium
CAGTTTCCGGATCACCACCTTCGGCGAAAGCCACGGCCCCGCCTTGGGCGTCGTCATCGATGGCTGCCCCCCGCGCGTCCCCTTCGACCCGGCCTTCCTCCGCGCCGAGCTCGCGCGTCGTCGGCCCGGCCAGAGCGCGCTGGTCACGCAGCGCAAGGAGGGCGACGACCCGGAAGTGCTTTCCGGCATCTCGCCCGACGGCCTCACGCTCGGTTCGCCCATCGCCATCGTGATCCGCAATACGGACCAGCGCTCGGAGGCCTACGCCGAGATGAAGGTGGCCTACCGCCCCTCGCACGCCGACTTCACCTACGACGCCAAGTACGGCATCCGCGCCGTCGCCGGCGGGGGTCGTTCCTCCGCCCGCGAGACCGCCGCGCGCGTCGCCGCCGGTGCCGTCGCCAAGACCGTCCTGCGCCACGCCTGCGGCGCCCGGATCACCGCCTGGGTCGAGAGCGTCGCCGACGTGCGCATGCCGGCGCCCGCGAAGACCCCGACGCTGAAGCAGGTCGAGGCCACGCCCACCCGCTGCCCCCACCCGGCCACCGCCGCGAAGATCGACGCGCTCATCCGGGCGGCGCGCGCCGACGGCGACTCCGTCGGCGGCGTGATCTGCTGCGCCATCGAGAACCTGCCCGCCGGCCTCGGCTCCCCGGTCTTCGACCGCTTCGAGGCCGACCTCGCCAAGGCGATGCTCTCCCTGCCCGCAACGAAGGGCTTCGAACTCGGCAGCGGCTTCGCCGGCACGCTGCTGCGCGGCAGCGCGCACAACGACACGTTCGTCCGCCAGGGCGGCCGCATCCGCACCGCCACCAACCGCTCCGGCGGCACGCAGGGCGGCATCACGAACGGCGAGGCCGTCGTCTTCCGCGTCGCCTTCAAGCCGACCGCCACGGTGCTCAAGCCGCAGCGGACCGTGGGTCCCGACGGCCGCGCCACCGAGCTCACGGCCAAGGGCCGCCACGACCCGTGCGTGCTCCCGCGCGCCGTGCCCATCGTCGAGGCCATGGCCGCGCTCGTCGCCGTCGACCACTGGCTCCGCGACCGCGGACAGAACGCCCCCTTCGGCCGCTGCGGACGCAAGGCATGAAGCCGCTGATCCTCATCCTCGGGCTCCGCGGCTCCGGCCGCCTCGCCGTCGCCAAGGAACTCGCCGAGAACGGCTGGGCGGACGGCAAGCGCATCCGGACCTTCCGCGAGGCGCGCGAGGCCGCGGCCGACGCGCCCGACACGTGGACCTTCGCCGACGGCGCCGCCGCGCTGCCCGCCCCCGGCGACGCCGACGCGGGGATCCTCGTCACCCACGGGGGCCTTTCCGCGGTGGACCAGATGGAGTCCCTCCACCGCGCGCTGCCCGCTTCGGGCTGGCAGGTGCAGCGGATCGTCACCGTCGTGGATTGCCCGCTGACCCAACGCCACCCCGACGTGGCGCGCTGGCTCGAGCCGTGCGTGCACTTCGCCGACGTGGTGGTGCTCAACCGCCGCTGGGAGGTGCCGGGCCAGTGGGTGAACAAGTTCCTGGAGCCCTACGAGGCCGACTTCTACCCGTGCCTCTTCGTCAACCTGCTGAAGAACGGCACGCTCACGAATCCGGCGATGCTGATCGAAGGCGAACCGCTGCGCCGGACGCACATCTTCGACGACATCGACGCGGTCGACGAGATGGAGTTCGACGAGGACAACCTGCCGGACGAGCCGTTCGACCTGGTGCGCCAGCCCGACAAGTACTTCGCGCGCGACGAGCTGGGCCGCCGCATCCTCAACGTGCCGGAGATGGGCGAGATCCTGCGCCGCGAGCAGCGGGCCTGAGACGCGCATGCGGGCCCTGATCGCCTCCTACGCCTGGCTGCTCGCCCGCCTGCCCGAAGGCTTCGCCCGGGCCAACGCCGCGGTCCTCGGCCGCCTGCTCTGGCTCCTGCGGCGCCGCGTGATCCGGGCCAACCTCCGCGGGGCCTTCCCCGACCGCGACGAGGCCTGGGTGCGGCGGATCGGACGGCTATCCTGCCGGCGGGCCGCCGAGATGGGGCTCTTCTCCATCGTCTCGCCGCGGCTGTCGGACGACGAGATCCGCGACCGCGTGCAGGTCCATCCGGAGGTCCTCGCGGGCGAGGCGCGGCTGACCTCCGACGTCGGCGGCCTGGTCCTGTTCGTCCCGCACTTCACCTTGATGGAGATGATGACGGCGGTGACGTTGGCGGCGCCGGCGCTCGGCGACCGTCCCTGGGTCACGCTCTACCGGCCCCTGAACCAACCGGCCGCCGACGCGTGGGTGAAGGCCGCGCGCGAGCGCTTCGGCATGCGGCTGGCCTCGCGGCGCGAAGGGTTCGGCGAGCTGATGCGCAACGTGCGCGCCGGCGGGGCCAGCAGCATCCTGTTCGACCAGAAGATCCAATCCGGCCGCCGCCTCACCTTCCTCGGCCGCCCCGCCGCGGTGACCAACCTGCCCGGCTTGGTCGCCCAGAAGCACAAGGCCGCCACGCGCATCTTCTGGGCCGAACGGACCGGCTTCTGGCGCTGCGTGCTGCGGAGCACCCTCCTGCGTTCGACGGACACCGCCGGCCTCACGCGCGAATCCAACGCCTGGCTGGAGACCCGGCTCCGCTCCTCCGACGAGGCGTGCGCGGATTGGCTCTGGGCGCATGACCGTTGGCGCGACGGCGACGGCGCCTGGCACGAGGAACTCTGAGGTCGGGCCTTACTTCGCGCCCTCGGCAGCCGGGGCCGCGGGCTCATCCTTGCGGCGCTTGGCGTCGTCCTTCTTGGCGTCGTCCTTCTTGCCCTTGCCGAAGTCGCCCGCGTGTTTCTCCGCGATCTTCCGGACGTAGTCCTGGCGAGCCTCCGGGCTCAGGGCCAGGTAACGCGCGCGTTCCTCATTGGCCTGGGCCGCCGGCATGGTCTTGAAATGGTGCTCGAGGATGCGGGCGCCGAAGCCGCGCTCGCGCATCTCCTTCATGATCTTGATCCGTTCCTCGGGCGGCGCCTGCTCGTACTTGGCGAGCCGGGCGGCGTAGTCGGCGCGGGCCTCGGGGGACATGCGCTCCAGTTTCTCGAGCGCGAGGCGGATCCGGGAAAGGCGCTCCGGCGGCAGCTCCATGATCCGGCGGATGGTCTGGATCTCCTCGAGGGACGGGAGCGCCTCGGGCCCCCGCGGGGGCGGACCGGCCGGGCGGGCGGGGGCGTCGCCTTCGGCGGCGACGGCGACGAGGGCGACCAGGAGGCTGGCCAGCGGCAGGAGGGGGCGCATGGCGGTCACAGCTCGGGATTGATCAGCGCTTCCACCACCGAATGCGGGTCGATCGCCGGGCTGAGGAGCGAAAGTTCGTCGGCGAAGCCGAGGATGTCGCTGAGCTGGCGGGATTCGTCGCTGGCGGCGAGGGCGTCCGCCCGCTGGGCAAGGGAATCATCGCCGCGCCCCGGGAGGACGAAGGCGGCGAGGAGGCAGGCGGCGGCCGTGGTCAGGCCGGAACCCCAGCGGAGCAGGGTGCGGCGGCGACGGTCGGCGACGATCGCCCGTACGGCGCGGTCGGCGAAACCCGGACAAGGCACATCCCGACCCGAGGCCAACGCGCGGGCGAGGTCCTGGTCGAAGTCATGTCCGGAGGGCTGGTGCATCGGTCGGTTCATAGGGTAAACCCCGCCGGGGCGGGCAAGTTGCAGGCTTCAGGATGGGTCATAGTGGTCCTTGAGAAGTTCGCGGAGGCGGGTCCGGGCGCGGTGGATCCACGTCTTGACCGAGGAAACGGGGGCCTCCATCACGGCGGCGATCTCCTCGTAGGGCATCTCCTGCTGCACGAGGAGCAGGATGGCGGTCCGCTGCTCGGCCGGCAGCAGGGCGACGGCCTGGCGGAAGGCCTCGTCGAGTTCGTTGACCCGCCGGGCGGAATCATGGCTGAGGTCGCCCGGCTCGGGCGCGACCTCCAGGGCGGTGGTCGGCTTGCGCCCGCGCCGGCGCCACTCGTTGAGGACGAGGTTATGCGCGATGTGGATGAGGTAGGTGGTCAGCTTGGCCTCCGGCCGCCAGCGACCCGCCGCCCGGTGCAGGCGGATGAACACCTCCATCGCCAGTTCCTCGGCCGTGGCCTGGGAACCGACCTCGGAGCGCAGGTAACCGACCAGCCGGGAGTGGTGTCGATGGACCAGGAGCCGGAGGGCATCGTCGTCCCCGCAGGCGACAAGCGACATCAGACGCTTGTCCTCCTCGTCTTCGGGGGGCGGGAGCTCTTCCGGGGACATCGCTTAGGATTGAACCCTGCCGGCGGGGAAAGGTTGGGGCGACCGACCGACCGGCTTCATTTGCGCGGAGCCGGGGCCGGCCGGGCCAAGGCGGCGGCGATCGCCTTGCGGACCTCCGCGGCGGGCAGGACGACGGGCGTCGCCGAGATGCCCTCGCCTTCCGCGGAACTCCCGAAGCGGACCGTCGTGAAGCCGGCGAACTTCCCGCTCGCGCCGAAGACCGGCAAGCCCGTCGCGGCAAGGTGGATCGAGAGGAAGCGGCGGGGCTTGGTCACCACGGCGCGGACGAAGTCGCATTCCACCGCCGAGACCCGGCCCATCGACTTGTCCAACCGGGAAAGGATGACCACCTCGTCGAGGACCTCCAGCGCCTGCTCCGCGGAAGTGTCGATGGGGAGGAACTTGGCCTCCTTCGCCTCCTCGGCGCCGGGCTCGGGCGCGAGGAAAGCGAGGTTGAGGTCGCGGTCCTTGAAGACCACGGTGGCCGGGACTTCGGTGCCGTCGGCCAGGATGATCCGGGCCTCCTTGACCTCGCTGGTGACGGCCAGCTTGACCGGGGCGCCGCGCATGTTGACCGTGCGCCCGTCCATGGCGGTGGCCGGGTCGATGGAGGAGGCGGAGATCATCACGAGGCCCTTGTCGCCGACGACGGTGCCGAGTTCCTCGACGCTCTGGTCGCGCGACTGCGAAGGGGTGTCGCCGGCGGTCATCGTGAGGGCGACCGTGGCGCGGACGGTCACGACGGCGTCGGCGTGCGACCGGAAGAGGCGTCGGGCGGTCTCCTCGATCTTCGTTTCGGCGGCGCCGAGGGAGAGGAAGCCGGCGAGGAGCGCGAGCAGGGGGGCGAGGCGGAGGTTCATGGGGAGGAAGTTGGTTTCACTTGGCCGCCTCCAGGGCGTTCCAATCGGGTTCGAATTCCAGGTAGGCGCCCGAGATCGAGCGGCGCACCTGGAGCACGACATGGCGGGGCTTGGCCTGCGTCAGGGCCGCGAGCCGGGCGCGCAGCGCCGCGAGGTCGGGGACGGGCTCGCCGTTGATGGCCAGGAGCAGGTCGCCGCCGCGCAGGCCGGCCAGGTCGGCCCAACCGGAACGCTCGACCTTGGAGACCAGCAAGCCGGCGGCCACCTCATCGTCCTTGCGGGCGGCCTTGTCGTCGAAGCCCTGCTCGCGGACGGAGAAGCCGAAACGGGTCTCCTTGAGGGCGGGGAGTTCGGCGGCGGGGGCCGGCCGTTCGGCGAGCCGCAGCGTGAGCTTCAGCGGCTGGCCGTGACGCTGCCCTTCGAGTTCCACCTCGGCGCCGACCGGGTAGTCGCGGAGCAAGGCGCCGAAGACTTCCGCATCCTCGGGCCGCCGGGCGGGGATGACCTTGCCGTCGAGCTTGAAGCAAAGGTCGCCGACCTTGAGGCCAGCCTGCTCGGCGGTGGAACCGGCGACGACCTGCGTGACGCGGATGCCGGCCTTGCCCTTCAGGCCGAGGGCCTTGGCGAGCTCGGCGGTCAGCACCTGGCTGGCGAAGCCGGCCCAGGGGCGCGCGGCGCGCGGCGCGACGGCGGCGTCGACCTCGGGCCCGATGCGCACGACGGAGATCAGCTCGGCCCCGCCGCGCACGAACGCGACCAGCACGGGCTCGGGCTCGGTCTTGCCCTGGAGCAGCTCTCGCGAGACCGCGCGGAGCGCCGCGACATCCTTCACCGGCCGGCCGCCGAGCGCGACGAGGAGGTCGCCCTCGAGCAACGCCGGCTTGGCCTCGGCGGCGGGACCGCCGGGCCGGAGCGAATCCACGACGACGCCATCCTGGTTCGGG
Source organism: Opitutales bacterium (assembly GCA_044340815.1). GTDB lineage: Bacteria > Verrucomicrobiota > Verrucomicrobiia > Opitutales > UBA953 > UBA953. Next base: position 6,038 of record JBIISU010000057.1, read on the forward strand.
CGCTTGGCGCGCAGGGCGGAAAGCCGGGTCTGGTCGCGGACGGTGGCCCCCCAGGAGGCGAGTTCGGCCTCGCGGGCGATGTTGGCCGGACGTTCGGCGGGCGTCGCGAGGGCCGTGCGGACGGCGCCTGCGCGGACGAACTCCAGCGGGACCTCGCGGCCGGGCCGCAAGGCCGCTACCTGGCCGTGGTAGGTCGGCATCTGCTCGTCGCAATCGGCGTGGACGGGCTGGCCGGCGAGCGACGTCAGGAGATCGCCCTGGCGCAGGCCCGCGGCCGCGGCCGGGGAGCCGCGCAGGACGGAGCGCACGAGCACGCCGCGCCGACCCTCGACGGACTGCGAGCGCAGCAGCGGCTGGACTTCGAGGCCGAGCCAGCCGCGGACCACGCGGCCACCCGCGATGAGCTCGGTGGCCACCGTCCGGGCGGTGTTGGCGGGGATCGCCCCGCCCAGGCTGCCGATGCCGATCTCGTTGATGCCGACGATCCGGCCCTGCGTGTCGACCAGCGGGCCGCCCGAGTTGCCGCCGAAGATGACCGCGTCGTGGCCGAACCAGCGGACCAGTTCGCCG